>CAYYJH010000012.1:0-9926 GCA_964472195.1 uncultured Ignavibacteriaceae bacterium
AATGAATGTGTTAACTCCAGAGTAAGCTATTAACCCCACTGATGCTGAACATCCTAATAAAAAGAATAGTTGAGAAGTTAACTCTTTGGGTTTAGAGTATCCGACTAACGCTGCCACGATCAAGAAGCCAAATCCTATTGTCCAGAAGATTAGATAAAGCACATTAAAAAATTTATAAACCCAGATATTCGTTTTAAACACTTCACCATTTCTTAAAACAGTGTATTCTACAAATTCACTGCTGTAATTATTCAAAACCTGTTGAGCACCAGTACTGTTCTTGAATCTTTTCCCGTTAATAGCTATGAGAAGATCACCATTTAGTAATCCTGCTTCATCAGCAACTTCTCCTGGTGTAATTTGAACTATAAAGGTTCCACTATCGGGTTCAATGTTATCTAATTTATCTACCCACAAACATCCATCAACTGTTTGTCTTTGTAACACCATTACATTCACGAATGAAACCAAACTCAGTGTCAAACAATATAAAGCAATTACAATAATTACTACCCTGTATGTACTCTCTGAAATATTTTTAAGTTTTTTCAAATCTTTATATTTATAGTATCGTTTGGTTTGAATTAATTTTCACAATCACAAAAGTTACATCGTCATTTTGTTCGGCTGACTTTCTAAAATCATTTACTGAATTTAAAAGGTTTTTATGTATGCATTTTGAATCAGCATGACGGTAAGTTTCAAGATTTTCTAAAATCCTCTTAACTCCAAATTCTTCTTTTTTTTCATTCATAGCCTCACTAAGACCATCAGAATAAAAGACAAATAAATTATCATGTCTTAAATCTATTACACTTTCTTCGAGATTTGCTTCGAATAATTCTTTGCTATCTAATCCTAATCCCATACCCAGGTTGTTTAATATTTGCAGTTCACCATTTTGAGAAAATATCACTGGAATGTGACCGGCTCTTGCAATGTTCACAGTCATTTTATCGAGATCGAAAAGAGCTATTATCATAGTGACGAATGACTTCCTTTCAAATTTTCCAAATATTTGTTTGTTGATCTCAATTAATATTTCTTTTGGAGATTTGAAGACTTTTGAGGCAAATTTAATCATAGCTTGTACTTTCGACATGTACAGTGCTGCAGGTACACCTTTACCCGCAACGTCTGCTACTACTATTAAAACTTTCTTTTCACTTAATCTAATTATGTCATAAAAATCTCCACCGATTGATTTTGCCGGTAGAGCAATACCACTAATATCGAGACCTTCTATGAAGTGATCTTTAGATGGTAAAAGACTCATCTGAATATTTTTTGCAATTTGCAGTTCTTCTTCTATTTTTTTCTTGCTGAGTTCTTCTTTTTGCAGTCTTGCATTTTCAAATGCAATAGCCGTTTGAGATGTAAGTGTCTTTAATAGGTCGATGTCTTCATCTGAGTAAACTTTACCGGAAGGTTTTTCACCAAAATTAATAGCACCGATTAATTTATTTTTGATGAATAGGGGAACGGATAAAACAACTTTCTCATTTCTAATATATTCCTTTTGTTTTTCATTAAGATTCAATTCTTTTAGGTTTACCTCGTAAAACAATTTTGGCTCTTTATCAATTCTAAAAAGTGTATCGAATATCGAATTTCGTAAATCGACATTTTTTTCTTTTCGAATTTCATCGTGTTTGTATGTTCTCTGAATAATATCACTGTATTCTTTTTCTCTAATAAAAATATTTACACGTGTTACACCCATCGTATCGTTTATCATAGTTCCTAATTTATTAATAATTTCTTTGATGTTCTTCAAATAGGGAAGTTCCTCAGAAAATTTCAGTAATGATTTTCTATAATTGTATCTCTCCCTATAAAATTGTTTATCGACAAATATTTTTGCTTTTTTGTTTACAAAATCGAATGTAAACGTAATGATTATAATCATCGCAATTGTAAGCATTTGCCTGTTTGTTGTGACGTATTTAACGAGTAAAGTATCTATAATAAATACTAAAAATAAATAAAGTCCAACTATAACAGCAGTCACAATACCAAATACAAGACCTTTTTTAATTATATATTCCGTATCTAAAATTCTGTATTTAAATATAGAATATCCGAATGAAATTGGTATAGCAAGAACAAGAACAGTGGGAATTCTTAATAAAGGATTCAAACCGGTTTTAATTAGTACTGGAAGGAATAAGAAAAAATAATAACTAAAACCTAAACCGCCAATTAAAAATCCATAAAGTATAATTCTCAGTGATTTTCTTAAGCTTTGTTCCTGGATTTTATTATAAGATTTAATAAAAAGTACAATACCGAAGATTATTAAAATTAACGGTGTGTAATTTATTATAGTAATTATTAAAGACTCTTCTAATTTAAAATAAAATTTATTAGTTAACATAAAAAGCTCTAACAGGATAACATAAAGATAAGCTGATAATATTATAAGTGTTCTTTTTCTTAGAGCATACTTGATAGGAAATATTGTAAAAAAGTGAAAAAATAATGGGAAGAAAAATACAAGTCCTATTAAAAAATTATACCAGATGAAATTAAAAAATCCTGCATAATACCATGCTCCACCGTATAATATTAAACCTAATCCAGCTGAGCATCCGAGTAAGAAAAATAATTGTGAAGTTAGTTCTTTAGGTTTTGAAAATCCGACAAGAAAACCGTTTAGTAAAAATCCTAATCCCAAAGCGGAAAAAATAAAAAATAGGAGATGAAAATATTTATAAACTTTAACATGATAAGTAAATTCTTCGCCATTTCTCAGAATAGTGTAAACTGCTTCTTTTTCTGAGGGAGTTTTATTAAGCGCATGAACGTAATCCATAAATTCATAAATTACAGTTCCATTAACCGAAAAAATCCTGTCTCCCTTTTGTAAACCTGCTTCTTCAGAAACTCCACCGGGCATTAATTCTGAAATTACTAATGTATATTCATTATTATCACTTTCGATGTGTTCTTTGCGGCAATCATCTACTGTGAGTCTTTCTGTTATAGTTGCTTTAAAAAGAGGAATTCCACTCAGTATTAGACAGTAGAGTGTAATTATAATTAGAAATATTCGGAGTGTTTTATCGGAATATTTATTTAAAAATTTCAAGTATTATGATTGAAATAATTTTAATTGTATTATATGTTAATATTACGAAGTAAAAATCTTTAAGTTTCTAATTTATGTATTATTTATAATTCATAACCTATAGAAAAATAATAAGTATAAGGTCCGAAAATAAACGAGTCTTTCTTGAGTCCTCTGTTTATAATTAAACTTTTTCCGACAGAAAAACTTGCTTCCCCCAAAGGAGTATCGAAGGATACCGTCAAACCGATTCCATGTCTTAAATCCTTGAATCTAATATCCTCAGCATTTTCCCAAATCCTGCCAAGGTCGTATCTCACAGAAAAATATGTATCAAAAAATAATTTGTACGGAAGAAAATATCGGTATTCCAAAGAAGCTTTTAATATTTGCCTTCCCCTGAGTTCATCTTCGACCATACCGAAGAAGGATTGTTCACCACCTAAAGAAAATTGTTCTTGCAGAGGGGTGGTCTTATCCGCAAAACCAAAAATAAATCTGGGGCTCAAATTGTGATGTTTACCTATTGATATATATTGTGTGAAATCGATTAATAATTTTGAATAAGAAAGTGTCCCCCCTAGTTTATCCTGAGCGGTTTCATAAAAATAATTTATAATTGACCCTCTTGTTGGAAATGGTATTTTATCCTGTGAATCGACTCTTCCGCCAAATTTTAGTTTTATTACGTTTACATCTCTCTCATTATATGTTTTACCTTCAATTCCCCTTATTCGAAGACTTTCAATAAATATTTGAGAATAAATAGTGCCAATTCTTTCGAGTTGCGTACCTAACAAGAAACTTCCTCCATATTTTATATTGCGGTATTCTCCAATGCGTGTTCTTGTATATTCATTCTGCTCAACGATTATTGTCTGGGAATAATCATAAATATCTCTGAATTTGTAAAACAATGATAAATTGTATGTAAGAAAAGTGTTGAAGAACCTGTTGGATTTAATTTCGAATTTATATTCTCTATCTCTTAAGCCGCCATTTAAATTTAAACCTATTTCATTTGCCGAACCAAAAATATTTTCATCTCTCAGATCGAAAAGTAACTGCAGATTTCTCTCATTGTCAATTCTTATTGCAAAACGAAAATTCCTTGTGCTTTTTTCTACTACATGGATTTTTAGGTCCGGATGATTAAGACTGCTGTTATAAACAATGTCAAAGCTTAATTGTTGAAATATGTTCGTACTGAAAATATTTTTTAAACTGAGTTCTATATCTTTTTTGTATGCAATATTATTTTCTTCTAAAATTACTTCGCGTAAAATAACATTATCTTTCGTCCTATTATTACCGTTCAGTTTAATGCGGTTTATTTTTCCATCGGTAATTTCTATTTCTAAATTACCCGTATTGTAATTAAAATAAAACTTCTCCACATCAGCTGCAGAGAAATCGTTTTGTTTTAGAATACCCAATATGTTTTCGAAAAAGTCAAGCATTGAGTTATGATTGATTACTTTTCCCATGTTTGTAGACTCGAAATCTTTTACAGTAGAATCTAAGAATGAAAATCCTGATGAAATCTTAAGACCTTTCATTATGGGGTTTTTTTCAACTCTATAAATTAGTTTTGCACCTTTCTCATCCCTTGTTGCGATTGCAAATACATTTTGAAAATAACCAAGCTTGTATAACTCTTTTAGATTTTTCTCGATTGAAGTAAATCTTACTAACTCATTTTCTTCTGTGGTTATAATTTTATTTTTTAACTGTTCGGGTATTAATTTTGAGTCAATAAAAACCCTTGGATTAATAATAAAGTTATTGAAATATTTTGATTCAGACATTTCAGTTGAATCTATTATTTTTTTAATCTTATCGACTGCATCGTTAACACTCAGTTTACCTTGCTCAATCAAAAAATCTATATTATTAAAATCACTTGCGGAATGTTTACCTATCTCAGGTGTAATAATTACATCAGCATTCTTTAACTGATGTTCATTTAGTTTTTTCATTGTTATCGATATAATCTGGTCAGCAGTATTCAAGGGATTCTTCAATTCTTCTTCCGTCTTTAACGGACTTGTTGAATTTACTGCTATTACGATGTCGGCTCCCAATTCTTTTGCAACATCAACAGGGATGTTCGCTGTTAAACCACCATCGACAAGATTTCTTCCGTTTATCTTTGTGGGGGTATACAGGAGTGGAAATGTAATCGAAGCTTTAATGCATTCACTTAAATTACCTTTTCTTAGTATGATCCTTTCACCTTCGTCAAGATCGGTTGCAACTGAAGTAAATGGAATTCTAAGATCGTCGAAGTTTCTTTTTGGTTTATAACGGGAATTAATTACAAGAACATTTATTAATTCTGCTAATTGTTGACCACTCGTTAGTGAAGAAGGTAATTGTGGTTTGAGTCCATCGAGTGAGATTGTGATAAGACTTTTATCCTGGATTTTTTTCTGCTCGAAGAAAAGTGATTCCCTGTAATATTTTCCCGTTAGACTAAATTTGTTTTCCCAGTCTATCGAGTCAACAATTCCCTTGAGTTCACCAGGTGTATATCCAGAAGAATACAATCCACCGACAATACTTCCAATGCTTGTACCAACTATCATATCTATTGGAATATCTTTCTCTTCAAATGCTTTCAACACTCCTATCTGTGCTAATCCTCTCGCTCCGCCTCCGCTGAGTACGAGGGCAACCTTTTTCTTGTTAAATTTTTTAGGAAATACGTTGAAATTATTTGTATCGAGGTTTTCTTTCGGCTTCAAATCCAATTTAATAAAACTTCCAACACTATCGGAAAGTTGTTGTGAAAATAAAAAGTTTGATTGTAAAAGGAATAAAAATACAATAAACGATATTTTAAATATTTTTTTAATTATCACTATGATATAAGAATGTTTTTCGATCGGTTTCTCAATATATAACCAATTAAATATATTATCAGACCTAAAACTAATCCCGGATAGATTGGTTCTATGTTAAATAAATAAACCGGTTGCTCTGCAAATTTATTAAAATTTCCACACAAAAATGATGAAAATGATACAATGAAAGAAGCGGTCATTGCTGCAAATATCCATACTTTGTCGATAGTAAGTTTATCGGAATAAGACGAAACAACGCTAATTATTAAAGCAGGAATAATTAAGCTTCCGATTGTATACCATATTTCTACTACGGAAGGAATTAATATTACAATCAGGACAGAGATTATCGAGGTTATCACAATGCCGAGTTTTGTATAACTATTTTTCTCATCTGTAATGTTCTTAATTTTGCAAATAATATCTTTTCCGAGTGTGGTTGCTGAAATAAAAATATACGAATGTAATGTTGACATGATTGTTGCTATCATCCCTATAAAGAAAAATCCTTTTGCAACAGTCGGTAATATTTCATCAGCAAGTAGTGGATAAGACATGGCAGGATTTTCTAAACCTTTTATATGGGCTGCAGCATACAATCCCGAAGTTGTTGTCAGGAAGTCGAAGATGAACCAGAAAATCAAAGAGATGAATATTCCATTTCTTGCAGTGGATTCACTTTTTGCTGCATAACATCTTTGATGAAATGATGGATCGACAAGTGCCCATGCCCCGATAAAAAACCAAACTATAATGTACTGCAGAGAATTACCGCCTGTCAAATTCATATGGGTTGATGGAAGGTTGCTTGTTAAAAAATCCAGACCTCCAAGTTTTAGAAAACAGAAAGGAAGTATAATTCCAAACCCGGCGAACATCAGTATAAATTCTAAGACATTTACTCTTACGTCAGCAGTTAGTCCGCCCTTAAAAAGATATACGACAGAAAATATTAATACAACTATCATCGAAGAGAGCAATGACCAGCCGAATATAAGTTGTGTCAAAATACCAAGCATGAAAATGTAAGGTGCCGGTGTAATAAGGAAAAACACAAAAAATGCTCCGAGCACGCTTACATTTTTCCCATAAGTTAGTTCGAGTTTATCGGGAATAGTGTAGAGTTTTGTTCTCCTGATTTTTTTTGCAAGAAAAATTGCAAAGATTGTAATAAAGAAATAATAAGGGAAAGCATAAAGAAACCAACTCGATACACCAAAGTAGTAAGTAAACTCACCTATACCTAATATGCCACCATAAAAAGTTGAGACGAGTGTAGCAACAAAAGCAGGAAGTGTTAGTCTTCGACCGGCAACAAGATATTCGAGGTTTGATTGGTCAGTAGGTTTGGTTCTAAAACCAACGTATAAAACACCCAAGAAATATAATACAATAATAATGTAATCTAATATTCCGAAATGTACTGTCAATACGTAGTTTTGGATATATTTATTATAAAAAATGTCTTTTGAACAGCAGCAGGTCTCCGGAAGAAAAGCTGATTGAAATCTTTTCGGAGACAGCATTATTTAATGTACCCTCACGGACACCAAATTCTAAATCTTCATTGTTTAATTCATATTGAAGTCCTTCGGTCGTTATTCCTTTTGCAACTGGTAACGGCATTAAAGATATAACGTTATCTACTTTGTAATTAAATTCGATTTTATTTCTGATAAAGAAAATTTCGAACCGCTTATCGATTATCTTTATATCTAATTTATTATAGTATCTTTTTAGTACACTGAAGTTGTTAAGAGTGTGGTCAGTTCTCCTGCTGATTGCTCCAAAGATGATGATGTTGTCTAAATTCTTTTCTAAACAGTAAAGTAATGACTTTTCGAAATCAGTTGTTTCCTGTTCAACGATTTTTATGATTTCCGAACCTTTTTTCATGAAATATTTTAAAGTCTTCTTTTTTATCGAGTCAAAATCTCCAATAATTATATCAGTTTTTATGTTCGTTTTGACAAGATTGTTCGCTCCGCCATCAGCGCATATTATGCAGGAACTTTTTCTATAAAATTTCTTTAAAATTTTTAATGATGGAAAATCACCGTTTAGAAAAAGTAATGTGTAATTCTCTTTCATAAGAGACTTTGCAATAAGTGAATTGTTTACTATTTTGAATCTGTTTAAAATATAATCTTATATACGCAAAAACAATTTATAATGTAAGGAGATAGTGCGAAGTCACTAAATAATATGTCTTTTCTGAATCCTCTCATATTGATAGCATCAGCCGCGATAGCAATTCCGATTCTAATACATCTCTTTAGTCTCAGGAAAGTCCGCAAAGTAGAGTTTAGTACTTTAATGTTTATAAAAGAGATCCAAAAATCAAAATTAAAGAAGATTAAGCTCAAGCAGCTGCTTCTCTTGTTATTTAGAATTATGCTGATTGTCTTTTTAGTTTTAGCTTTTTCGAATCCGGTATATGAAGGGTATGCGGGTGACGCCGGTTCACTGAGAAAGAAGGCTATTATATTCATCGATGATTCATTCAGTATGAATGTAAAAGACGAGCAGGGTTTATATTTTGAACAGGCTAAAGAAACATTGAAAGACATTCTGAGACTATTCAATGAAACAGATGAAGTTTATATGATACCTTCTTCTGTAATTGCAATGAATGAAAAGAAATTACTTTATAATGATTTTCAGGAAATGTTGGATTCTGTTGATAATATAAATTCGGCATTTAATTCTTTATCGATGAATGACGTTTTAAATTTGACGGACGAGCTTCTTGAAAACAAAAATAGTCTCTTGAATGAGGTTTATATAATATCGGATTTCCAGAGAAGTAATTTTAATAATGAGCTAACATCAAATATTGATTATAAAAATTTATCCGATGATAATGTACGGCTCTATCTTGTGAACATCGGGCATAGGGAAATAAATAACCTCTCAGTTGATGATGTCGAATTGAAAACCAAGATCATAGAAAAGGATAAGAATATAAGGTTGAATGCAGACGTTACTAATCATTCGAAATTTAATGTGTTTAATAAAACAGTAAACCTAATAATTGATAATAACGTTGTCGGAGAAAAAGTCTTAGATATCGGCTCATTAGAAACGAAAGAGATTGAGTTCAATTTCAGACCGGGAAAATCAGGAAACATTGCCGGTTACATTCAGCTAACACAAAATGAATTTACAGATGATGAGATTTCGGAAGATAATATATATTATTTTGCTTTTCGTGTTCCGAAAATTATTAATGTCGGTATCTTAGAAGATAATCCATTAGATTCGAGGTTCGTAAGGCTTGCATTAGAGACTGCGAAAAAAATTACTTCCGACTCTTCCAGACATAATTATGGTTTGTTTAATATTACGCAGCTTAGAACTGTCCGTGATGATTTAAACAAGTATGATATGGTCTTCATAATTAATAAGCACAGTTTTTCAGCGAATGAATCTGATGTAATTAATAAATATATAGAGGGTGGCGGTGGAGTTTTTATTTTCCCGGGAAAAGATGTCGATATTAAAAATTATAATAGTGGTTTGTTAAGTACGCTCAACGCATTCAAGATAGGGGATTTAAACTATGTCAATTTACAGGACAATGAAAATCAATTACATCAGATAAAATTTGAAACCATCGATTTCGAACACCCCGTCATGGATGGAATTTTTCAAAATGAAAACTTATCTATAACGAGCGAGCCTACGTCAACTGGATTTAATATCGAATCTCCTCAAATAAAATCCTATTACGTGATATTGTTAAACGATAATAGTACACCGGTCATAACTTTATCTAACAATATGGTTTTCTTAGCTGAGATGAAAACTTTAAACGGGAAAATATTATTCAGCACTGTTTCAGCGAATGACGACATGTCCGATTTTCCGATGAAAAGTATATTTGCCCCGTTGATTGTCAGAAGTGTTTACTATCTTGGAGAGAATGTCTCAGGGGAATTGCAGTACACTCTGGGTAAGAAAAACATAATACCTGTGAAAGGTTTAAAGCAAATCTCAAATCTTATTCT
>CAYYJH010000012.1:10026-43032 GCA_964472195.1 uncultured Ignavibacteriaceae bacterium
GCTTTCCTGCTTCTTGAGTTGTATTATTCTAAGAGACTTGAGAAGGATTAAGTCTTTATGTACAGTTAAGTGAAAGTTTTTATTTCTTGCCTTCCCACCTGCTCCAATGGAGCCAATCTTTTTGGCGGGGTGACATTAGCATTGCTATCATTACCTGATTTGACTTCTCCCAGTGGGACTCCTTCCCCAAAGGGGGGCTTTGCTCCGGAGCTGTTCACGGTACAAACCTTCTCGTGATATGTCTTTCATTGCCTGCCCGTCAACTTTTCTGGGTGGGTTATTCTAGCGAAAGACGAAGATGCGACATGGCGTGCTGGAATCCAGAAATAACTCTCACTTATTCTCATCGTAAAAGTAGAGTCTCTCGTAGAGGACTCTACGATTTAATTTAAACCAATCAAAGTCCCTTTCCCCGAAGGGGGCTCCTTCGGAGCAGGAGACTCTGATTAGACGTGGGTTACAAGAACCCGGTAATATGATTGATATAATTAATATGAAAAAAAAATTAATTTTCATAACCTATCATACGTTTTAGAATTTTACTTTAAAAAAACCATCTTCTTTACACCTGTAAAATCATCAGTAATCAATTTGTAAAAATAAATTCCACTCGGATGGTTGTTTCCTTTGAAATCAAACTTATATGTTCCAGGTTGGAGTTTTTCATTTACCGGTTTTCCAATTTCCTTACCGAGTGAGTTATAAATAATGAGTTTAACGTTTGATGTTTTCGGGATATCGAATTCGATGGTTGTTTCAGGGTTAAACGGATTCGGATAGTTTTGATAAAGACTATATTCTACCGGAATATTATTCTTATTTATTACAATAGGTGTCGATGTTGGTCTTAATAGTACATTAAGAACAGTGGTCGAATCATTCTTAACGAAAACTCCTGAGATAGTTTTTGTGTAATAATCTGGTGCAGCAAATTGCAGTGTATAAGTACCACCAGAAATAAGCCTGTAATATTTACCAAAGAGCGAATCAGAATGTACTTCCGAGCTGTCCAAATCATGAAATGAAACTGTTACTTTTGCTTTTACAGGATTTCCGGTTACGGAATCTTTAACGGTTCCAGTTATTCCGTACAGAGCTTTTCTCATGTAATTCAAAAAAGATTTGTAATTATATAACCAGTGTGCAGGAAGCTGTGAAGCTGGAAGTAGTTTTACATCTGAAAGTTCTATTGTACATTCGCGACCACGCTGGAAGTAACACATATAATCCTGTCTTCCTCCTGCAATTTGATACCACGCATAACCGTTAGTAATTCCATTGTTTTTAAATGTCATATATCCGGGAATACTGTTAGCATGAACCGTATCAGCATATTGCCTGCAAATATAAAACCACCAGTTATTATCGGCAGTTAATCTTGACCATGTGTCCCACGGATAATTAAGAACTTCAACACCACCGTGGAAGTTTGCAGACATAACAAAATGATTTGCCGTTGCAATATTCATCATTGCAATAGTTTCCGGCTGCCAGGTACCGGTAGGATGGGGTCCAACCCGCGGGTCGGGAAAATTTCTGTTGAGATCTTTGTTATTTGCATTATATCTTCTTGCATTATTAACCGTGTGATTACCGCCGTAGTATGTACCGTCAGGATTAGCGAGTGGATTTATCCAGATTTCCATATTGTCTACAAGATACGTGACAAAAGGATCAGTTCCATAATTTGTAAGAAGGTAATCAATTAGCCGCAGCATTAGGACATACCCGGTTGTTTCATCACCATGCATCGTAGATGTATACATAAATTGCGGTTCTGCTTCTTTTGTTGAAACATTATCCGATATTTTTGCAAAGAGTAATGCCCTTCCCTGAACAGTAGAACCTACGTTGACAACCGAACATAGATTAGGGTATAAGGAGTCAAATTGATACATCATTGCGACGTATCCCTCGTAGGTTGGGTAAGTATCCCAATCACGTATTTCATCAGGTGTGCTGCCCATCTCAGGATTAATGAGACTTCCTGGGTGCGGAAGCATTTCGTAGTTGTATTTATACATTAAGAATTTCAAGAATTCGTCGTCGTTTGCATATGCATATACAGTATTACCTTTTATGTTATCTATAGAAATAACGGATGATAATGTTTGTACTTCGGAACGATTATTAATGTTGAATCGAAAGTAATATTCATTATTCTGACCAAAGAGACAAGCATTAAATAAAATTGTAAATATAAATAGATAAAACCATTTCATTTTGAAAGTCCTTTTAATATAATTGAATGAATAAAATCTAAGAAAGTCATTTCTAATTTTCTAATCAAAAAATTAATACAAATAATCTGAAAATTAACTGCAATTTTTGATATATATATTTTTTTTTGACTTAGGTTGCCAAAATAAGTTTTAATTATCGGAAAGAGTTTAATTTAAAAATTGAAATGATTCTTTTTGGTTTTTGATAAACTCAACCCCCTAACCCATTCTCTTTGTAAAAGAAGGGGGAACTTAAGTCGAAGACTCATCTTTGGAGATGTGTGTGAGTAATTGTATGGTTATTTTTCAAACTGAATACATCTTATTTCCGGTAATATTTATACTATAAATAAGAATATTTTGGAAAGATGTGTTTTGAAGGAAATATGATTTAATGGTTTTAAATCGAAGTCAGTTTTTAGATTTTAATACAAAATTTTCTTAATATCATTATTCTTATTTCTTGATTATTTTTATACACCAATTCAAGTTCAATTATAATTTAAATAATTAATTGTATGAAGTCACTAATACTTTCGTTTATTTTATTATTTTTTTCTTTCACAAATTCAGTAATTGCTCAAGATGATGTAAAAGATAAGGGTGAATTTATCGAATACCATAATGAGTTTTTAGGGAAAATAATGGCAGAATCAGGTGTTGATGAACATGATAATGGAACATCAGAAAAAATATTCAAACTGGATTTGTCAGGTTACGACCTCCCGACATCTGTCTCAGAGTTTACGACATACTGGTACAACGATCCTATCTCGCAGGGTAATACGGGAACATGCTGGTCTTTTTCCACAACTTCTTACTTTGAATCGGAAATTTATCGTTTACACAACAAGAAGATAAAGCTTTCTGAAATGTATACAGTTTATTGGGAGTATGTAGAGAAAGCGAGGCGTTTTATAAGGGAAAAGGGGAACTCATTGTTTTCGGAGGGCTCCGAAGCAAATGCTGTTACCAGGATATGGGAAATGTATGGAATAGTCCCGGAAGATATTTACACGGGAAAGAAACCAGTGAAGGAGTTTCACAATCACAGGAAAATGTATAGAGAAATGAAAGACTATTTAGAAAATATGAAGAATACAAACTCATGGAATGAAGAAGAGGGTTTGAATAAAATAAAATCAATCCTGAATAAATACATGGGAACACCGCCTGATAAATTCACTTATGAAGGGAAAGAATATACACCTAAAGAATTTCTTGAAAAAGTTACAGAATTAAATTTAGATGATTACGTAGATGTGCTTTCGTATATGCAGCAGCCGTATTACCAAAAAGTTGAATACGAAGTACCGGACAATTGGTGGCACAGTAAAGACTACTACAATATCCCGCTCGATGAATTTATGAGCATATTAAAAAATGCGGTGAAGAATGGTTATACGATTTGCATTGGAGGTGACGTCTCAGAAGCCGGGATAAATCCATTTTACGATGTGGCTGTCGTTCCATCGTTTGATATTCCGTCCGGGTACATAGATGATAATGCAAGGCAATTTAGATTCAGTAACCAAACGACAACAGATGACCATGGTATTCATCTTGTTGGTTATCTTAATAAAAACGGAGAGGAATGGTTCTTGATTAAGGATTCAGGTTCGAGTTCGAGGAATGGAAAGAACAAGGGTTATTACTTCTTCCACGAGGATTATGTGAAATTGAAGATAATGGATTATATGGTTCATAAAGATGCGATTGGGGATTTGTTGAAGAAATTCGGGGAATAATTCTTAATAAAGAGAATTTTAGATAATTTGTATTCTCTTATGTTTATCCAATAAACCAAAATACAATTAGTAAACTAACACAACTCACAATACTTGCAGCAAGGAGTAACGCGGAGGCAAGCGAAGCGTCTCCGCCGTAACGCCTAAGGAAAACAGCACCAAGAATGGCAGGCGGCATAGCAGCGAGCAGAATTAAGACATCCTTCCAGAGTTTTGGAAAATCTAACAGTGAAGCAAGTGAACCAGCAAGCAGTGGTTTGAGAAAAAGCTTTAGTAAGATGACAATTCCCAGCGCAACTAAAATGCTTTTAATTTTTGGAATCTTGAACATGAGACCAACCGATAATATGGCAATTGGTGTCAGAGCTGAAGAAAGAACATGACCTAATTGAAACAATGGAGCTAAGAAAGCGTTTTCTTTGCCGGGTAATTTTAAATAGCCCCAGATAAAACCAATGATAAGAGCAAAGAAGACAGGTGATTTAAAAAATTTAAGAGCAGATGACCAATTTGATTTTGAGTTTGATATTTCAGAACCAAAATAAGCAGCAAGTATAGGTCCAAGAATAAATATAGGGTAACCAACTCCAATTTCAGAAATGAATACTGCTTCAGTCATTGCTTCTGGTTGTTGTGGAAACATTTCCATTATGATAGGATAACCAAGAAAAGTCGAGGAGCCAAAAGCAGAGCAAAAAACAATTGCACCTTGTTGAGCCCTGTTAAATTTTAAGGCAGAACTGATGATCCAGGCAAGAGCAATGAATGTAAGTTCAAGTCCTAACATGACAAAAGCCGGTGATATTTGATCAAATCGAATTGAATGTCCTGCAAGGCTAATGAAAATCATAGCCGGTAAAAAAAGGTCTGTTACGATCCGAGCAAGTATCAAAGAATGCTCTTCGTTTAAAATACCCCTCTGCCTTAATATTAAAGCTAAAGCATACAGCATTACAATGACAAGGAGAGCCTGAACAAGATGATGAAATGTATCCATTATTTATTTACTCTGATTTTATTATAAAATATTTACACTTTATGCGATACCATGTATTCTTTTATATTCATCCCAATTCTTTTTAAGATCAATAAAGGATTCTACATCAGGTCTAAGAAGAAATGGATTAGTTTTTTTCTCGTGAGCAATAGTTGATTCCGGTGCTACTCCGTAATTGTGTCCCGGGAAGACACGTGTTGAATCCGGTAATGTCATTAATTTGTTATGAAGGGAATTGTATTCGGTTCTTGCCAGTGTTCCGAAATCGGTTCCGCCTACTTTCCCGACAAACAAAGTATCACCAGTAAAAATAGCATCCCCAATATAAATACAAATAGAGTCATTTGTATGTCCGGGTGTGTAAAGGATTTTTATCTCAAGATTTCCAAGCGGGAATACGGCATCATCTAAAACTGATACTCCTGTTTTCGTATCTTTATCTCCATAAAGAAGGGGGAGAACACCCGACAGTTTCATAATTTCATTGTTTCCGTTTGTGTGGTCATAGTGATCGTGGGTACAGAAGATATATTCAATATTAAAATTATTTGCTTTTACAAAATTATAAATTAGTTTTGGAGAGTATGAAGGATCTATAATAGAAGCAAGCTTTGTTGATTCATCAACAGCTATATACCCAAAGTTCCTATCTCCTCCTGTTAAGAATTGTTTTATGAACATTCGATGTTCCTTTTTTAATTTTACTACATTAATAAGTTATCTTAATATATTTTGTTGTCTAACAAGTAATGTGAAACATTCCGATGATTGCTCCTTTCGATTCATTATAGACTTTTATTGCTTTGGGTGTTTGCATGAGATTCACGGAGCAATCTTTTTTATCAAAATATTCTTTAGCTTCATGGGATAAACCAAGAGCACCGTATTGTCCTGAACCTACTACAACCTGTTGAGCACCTTTGTCAAAAATATGCTTAGCTTCATCAAGTGAAACAGTATGTGATGATCCATAGACTGCTTTGGAAAGTTTCTTTTTCCGTTTTTTGACCTCACCATTTAGGCGTATGACTACATCATGGTTAAAAGTTTTTCCTTCGATGGTAATTGAACCGAATGATGTATCTTGAATTAAAGGTTTCATAAAGAAATTTTTAAGATATTCCTAAGCCTCTTTAATCAAACTTGCGGGTTTTGTTTTATAAATACGATTTGTGAAATTCAATAAATAAAAATAAATAAAATTTAATGTCAATAAAACTTAATATGTGGGTACGGATTTATTATTAATTTTTATTTCCACGATGAAATCAATATTAAATGATTATGAATAATAGTTATTATAAGTTTCTGAAGGAGATCTGGTCTATTCATTTGTATTGTAATCTATATATTACATTTCTATATTTGTGACTTATATAATAATTTTTATGAGATTATCCAATTTTTTTCTTCCAACACAAAAGGAAGATCCAGCTGATGCTGTTGTAGCTTCGCATAAACTTATGATACGCTCCGGTATGATAAAGCAGCTCACTTCCGGAGTATACTCATACCTACCACTAGGTTATATTGTTTTTAGAAAAATTGAGCAAATTATTCGGGAGGAAATGAACTCTATAGGAGGAAATGAATTCTTACTTCCGGCACTTTCCCCGAATGAACTTTGGAATGAAACAGGGAGATTGGAAGATTACGGAGATACGATGTTCAGGATAAAAAATCGTGAGCTTGTACTTGCTCCAACACACGAAGAAGTATTTACTTCAATTGCAAAGCCAAATCTTGTATCTTATAAAGATTTGCCAAAAATGTGGTACCAGATTCAAACCAAGTTCAGAAATGAGGCTCGTCCTCGTTCGGGTGTTTTAAGAGGTAGGCAGTTCACAATGAAAGATGCATATTCATTTGATGCTTCTTGGGAAGGGCTTGATAAATCTTACAAAGATCAGGATAAAGCTTATAGAAAAATCTTTACAAGAAGTGGTCTTGAATTCTTTGCAGTTACGGCTCACAGTGGTGCAATGGGCGGCAGTGAATCAGAGGAGTTCATGGTTGAATCGGATGCGGGAGAAGATATTGTAGCAATTAGCGAGGATAGAAATTATGGTTCAAACATTGAGGTAGCTGTTTCTTTCAAAGAAAAAGTTGAAAGGAAGAATTCTAATTTGGAGTTTAAAAAGTTTCACACACCTAATATTAAAACTATTGATGAACTTGCTGAGTTTTTAAACATACCGGATAAGTCAAGGTTAGCAAAGTCGAGGATCTTTGTTAATCCGGTAAGTGATGAAAAGAAGGGTAAATATATTATGGTTCTTGTCTGCGGGGACGATGAGGTCAATGAAGCTAAATTACAAAATCTTGAAGGGCAATCTGTTCGTTCCGGACATCCTGAAGAACTGTTACAGATTACGGGTGCTGATGCCGGTTCGATCGGTCCTATTGGTTTAAAAAATAAGAATGTGAGAATTATAGCTGATCTTTTACTCGAAGATGCTGATGAACTTATTAGCGGTGCGAATACAAATGATTACCACATTAAAAATATTGACTTGAAACGAGATGTAGCGAATATTGAGTATCATGATTTAAGAGTTGTTAAGGATGGGGAATTAACGTCCGATAAAAAAAGTAAGATTAAGGTAACGAAAGCAATAGAGGTCGGTCATATATTTAAACTTGGTACGAAATACGCAGAAGCGTTGGGTGCTTTGTTTCTTGATAAAGATGGAAAAGAAAATCCAATCATTATGGGGAGTTATGGTATCGGTGTTGAACGAATTGCAGCTGCCTACATAGAACAGAATCATGATGAGAATGGAATTGTATGGAGTGGCGAAATTGCTCCGTTTAATGTTCATCTAATAAGCGTTAACGCTAATGATGAAAACGTAAGAAACACATCTGAAAAGCTTTATGAGTTATTATCGAATACAAGTTTAGATATTTTATATGATGATAGGTTTGAGGTTAGACCGGGTTTTAAATTTATGGATGCAGATTTAATCGGTGTTCCTATCCAGGTAATAGTCGGTGAAAAAAATTTAAAAAATGATAATGTAGAAATTAAAATCAGAAGAACGGGTGAAAGAATTATAATAGGTCGAGAACAGGTGGTTGAAAAAGTTAATGAACTCTTAACTTAATATAAATTATAATGATTGATTTAGATAGTATTTTAGGGCAGTTAACTTTATCAAAAATTCTTATTGGAGGATTAATTGGTTTTATTGCTTCCTTTTTTGTAGGAACAGAAAGCAGGATAATGGAGAGTTTTATATTGAGGATGATCATATACATAATAGCCGGTATAGCCGGTTCTCAGCTTGGGCATTTTCTCTTTTCAACGTCGAGTGATATCTTGAGTTTTGTGATTTCTGTAATCGGGGCAATAATCATACTTGCAATATTAGCTCTCATTTTTAAGAAAAGGTAAATTGGATAGAAAAAGATTAAACAAACTTTTCAAAAGAAACTATGTTCTTGCTTCAAAATCTGAAAGAAGAATTAAGCTTCTCAAACAGATAGGTTTAAAATTTGTTTCTATTGATAGCGGTATCCATGAATTTGTAAAGAAAGATTGTAATCCGATAAGACTCGTTAAAAAAAATGCTTTAAACAAATCCAGGAAAGTTGCTTTAGATTTCAGGAAGGAGATTGTTATAGGTGCAGACACGGTTGTTGTATTAAACGGAAAGTTACTCAATAAACCCGCGAACTTAAATCAAGCAGTCAGTTTTCTTAAACAGCTTCGAGGGAAAAAACATAATGTATATACTGGAATTAATGTAATCGATACACGAAACGGTAATGAAATCTTTGATTATGAACGAACTGTTGTTCATTTCAGGAACATACATGATGACGAAATTAAATTTTATGTGAAGAACTTTTACCCATTAGATAAAGCGGGTGCATACGGGATTCAAGATGATTTTGGTTGCTTGTTTATTGACAAGATTATAGGTGATTATTATAATGTTGTTGGATTACCATTGCTCAGATTGTACGGGATACTTTTTGATATTGTATAGCTTTTAGAATATTCTTTGAAATAATAAGAATGTTTTACTGATACAATATTTTTCAAAACTAATAATTTATAAATGGAGTGCATATAATATATAATGTTTTCGAAGTATAAGAAAAAGATTCTTCTATCGGCAGTTTTCGGAGCTGTGATTTTTTTAGTTTTCAGTATATATGCGGATTTCGATAATCTATTAGATGCGTTCTCAAAATTTAACTGGCTATGGTTTCCGGTACTTCTCTTTTTTGCCTTCTGTAATTATATCTTCAGGTTTTTAAAATGGCATTACTACATAAACATTCTTGATATTAATCTTTCAGTTAAAAAAAGCTTTCTGATATTTCTTTCAGCTTTAATAATGAGTGTTACACCGGGAAAAATGGGTGAAATACTTAAATCATATTTATTAAAAGAAGAGAATGGAACACCTGTAAGCAAATCTGCTCCGATAGTTATATCTGAGAGGCTTACTGATTTCATTTCAATCGTAATATTGTGTATAGTTGGGGCATTCGTATTCGATTATGGGCAATTTATATTACTTATTATCGGGATAGTTTTTATTGTACTCATTTTTATGTTGAGCTTTAGAAAATTTTCAATGAAAATTATTTCCTATCTCGAAAGAATAAAAATTATTTCTAAGCACATTCACAAAATACATACTGCTTACGACAGCATCTATCAAATGTTAAAGATCAAACCGTTGTTGATTGCAATTATAATAAGTGTGTTTGCATGGTTTTTTGAATGCCTGGGTTTTTATGTTGTTTTGAAAGTATTTGCTACTTCAACAAATGTGGAGGTAAGTTTATTAATAGCAACGTTTATTTATGGATTTTCAACATTAATCGGGGCACTCGCAATGCTTCCCGGGGGATTAGGGGCGACCGAAGCATCATTAACCGGACTACTTGTTTTGTTAAAGATCCCAAAGAGTATATCAGTTGCTTCAACAATAATTATAAGAATTGCAACTTTGTGGTTTGCAGTTGTGGTTGGTATAGTTGCTGTATATATTTATCAAAGAATATCTCACAGGGATTTTAAAAGTTTAGAATTTAGTCAATCAGATATTTAATTAACTTGAAGAAATTTTATTTATAATTTAAATTAAGCACTTGAATATTAAAAAAATGAGCGAAAACAAACAATCAAGTAGAAAAATACGAGTTTTGATAGGAAAAGTTGGATTAGATGGGCATGACAGGGGAGCTAAGGTTATTGCTTCTGCATTTAGAGATGCTGGTATCGAAGTAATATATACAGGATTAAGGCAAACACCTGAATCAATTGTTGAGGCTGCAATTCAAGAAGATGTTGATGCAATTGGAATAAGTATATTAAGTGGTGCACATATGACAATCTTTCCGAAAATAAAAAAGCTTATGAGTAAAAAAGGATTAACCGATGTTTTATTGTTTGGTGGAGGAATTATTCCCGAGGAAGATATAAAAGAATTACTGAAACTTGGTGTTGGGAAACTATTCACCCCTGGTACTCCTACTTATGAAACAGTTGATTACGTAAAAGATTGGGTTAATAAAAACGGACGAGCTTGAATTTCCATAAAATTAATAATTTATATTTTAAAAATGAACCATGCTGAAGAACCGGTAAAGTTTGGTACGGATGGGTGGAGAGCAGTGATTGCTGATACATATACTTTTGATAATGTAAGAAGAGTATCATTAGCTTCGGCAAGGGCTTTTAATAAACATCCAAAGATCAAGAATGGAATTATTATCGGGTATGACACAAGATTTTTATCCAAGGAGTTTGCGCATGCGGCTGCAGAGGTTTTTGGAAGTCAGAATATAAAAGTATATCTTACAAAAACATTTGTTACGACACCTACGATTTCTCTGCTTGCGAGAGATAAAAATTTAGCATACGGAGTTGTTATTACTGCTTCACACAATCCTTATATGTACAACGGTTTTAAATTGAAAGATGAGTATGGTGGTTCAATGAATCCTAAAGAAATTAAAAAAGTTGAGGATGAATTAAAAAATATAGTTGAAGTTAATGATTACAAAAAATTTGATGAGCTTCAAAGTAAAGGTCTTATTGAATACATCGACGGTAATGGTTATTATGTTAATAGTCTTCAAGAAAAAATAGAGATTGAAAAAATAAAAAAATCCGGATTAAAAACCGTTTATGATGCAATGTATGGTGCTGGTCAAAACACAATTACGAATCTATTAGACGTTGAACAGCTTCATGGGAAATTTAATCCTTCATTTGGAGGTGGTGGACCAGAACCTGTTGAAAAGAATTTAGGATTAATTTGTGAAAAAATAAAAGAGGGTAATTATAACCTCGGAATCGTCACAGATGGAGATGCAGACCGAATCGCTATTATTGATGAAAATGGTGATTTCTTAGATGCCCAAAAAACTTTTGCCCTATTGTTGAAGTATTTAAACGAGAAGAAAGGATTAACAGGAAAAGTAGTTAGAGGATTTTCCACGAGTGAATTGATAAAAAAATATTGTGAAAAGAATAATCTTGAATTAGTAACCGTACCGATTGGTTTCAAACATATATCGAAAATAATGATTAACGATGATGTTTTGATTGGAGCAGAAGAAAGTGGTGGTATTGGTATAAAAGGGCATTTACCTGAAAGAGATGGTGTGTTCAATGGATTATTATACATGGAAATGCTTACCGAAACGGGAAAAAGTATAAGTGAATTAAAAAAAGAACTGGATGATGAATTCGGGAAGTATTTCTATAATAGAATTGACAAGCATACGACTGAAGAAAAGAAACTCAAGACACTGGAAAGATGTGATGCTTTCAAAATCGGTGATGAGATTGCAGGACTAAAAATTCTTAACATCGATGATTTAGATGGTTATAAGTTTTTTTTTGAAAACGGATGGATAACTATTAGAGCATCTGGTACAGAACCTTTATTGAGATTTTATTGCGAGACATACGATTCGGATGAAACTAAATCAGTTCTTAATAAAACAATAGAGAATTTTAATTTATAAAATGAAGACTTTCATAAAAGTATACTTTTTAATTGCAGTATTAATATCGACCAACTTTTCCTTGTCACAAATTAAGCAAAAGGAAGAAAAAAATCCTTTTGAAGAGATGTTAGGTAAGACACAGGAAATGCCTACTTCAAGAATCAACGCAAATGCCCCTGAGTTGTTTGGATCGATTACGGATGCTAATGTTTATGAACAGCTCGTTCCTTTGGAAGGAGTCATAAATGCAGATAAATATATCGTTGGTCCAAACGATTTATTTAACTTAGGAGTATATGGATTTATTAATCAACAAGTACCAGTTTATGTTACTCCTGAGGGAACTGTAGTTATTCCAACTGTCGGTGAAGTGGATGTGTCTAATCTTACTTTAAGGGAAGCAAAATCAAAAGTGGTTTCGAAAGTTAAAGAGCGATATTATTCAAGTGAAGTTAGTTTTACATTAGCGAAACCGAGAATTCTGTTAGTGAAAGTAAGTGGTCTTACACAGGGAACGTTTAAAGTGTACCCAATATCCAGACCTTCTGATTTATTAAAGCGGTTATTCTTTGATACTACTAATGTTTCTAGATTAGCATATGAAAAGAATAATGAATATGATGAGATATTAGCAACACAAGTATCGTTAAGGAATATCGAATTAATCCGGAAAAATGGAATAATTAAGAGAGTAGATATTTATAAGTTCTTTATGACAAACGATGATAAATATAATCCTTATTTCAATGAAGGTGATTTATTAAAGATTCCTAATCTATTACTCGAGAAGAATTATGTAACAGTAAGCGGAGCGGTACAACTTGGTGGAACGTATGAATATTCTCCAGATGATGATTTAGAAACTCTTATTGGATTAGGCAGGGGATTCGATGCAAATGCAGAACCTGATAGTATTTTATTATACCGTCCACAAAATAACGGGACTGGTTTTGATATTATTAATCTTAGTTATGATGGTGATAAGAATTATGCAATAGAAAATTTTGATAGAATATTTGTAAAATACAAAACAGACTATTTTAAAAAAGTAACAGTATTAGTTTTAGGTGAAGTGAAAAGACCTGGTTATTATCCTATTGCCTTTAAAAAAACAAGACTCAGGGATGCCATAAAGATGGCAGGTGGATTGACCGATGAGTCATACCTTCCTTTATCTATACTATTCAGGAAATATGATCAAGAGTATACTGCAAATGATACTACCGAGATACTGATAAATCAGCGGGGAAATGATTTAATTGTAAATGAAATGGATAAAGAAAACTTCTGGTATGATATAAGAGCAAGAAGAAATAGGGTTGTAGTCAACTTCGAAAAATTGATTAATAAGAACGATGAAACTCAAAATGTTCTTTTAGAAGATAAAGATGTCATATATATAAATGACAATAAAAATATTGTTTATGTATACGGACAGGTGGGGGATGAAGGTTATGTACCATTCAAAAAAGGAGAAGATGCAGAATATTATATCGAGCAAGCAGGTGGATATTCTTTAGCAGCTGACGAAGGAAATACAAGGATTATAAAATTTAATTCAAGAGGTTGGTACGAACCAGGTGATATCGAAGTTGAATCTGGAGATTACATATACGTTCCTAAAGAAACAAAGACCGAGTTTAAAGATTGGGTGACAATAGTATCACAAATTTCTGGAGTTCTTGTAGGATTATTGACAATTTATTTATTGATACAACAAACTAATAAATAATCGAATAAAACATATCATAATAAATGGAAGAACAAAAAGGCGAGACAACTGAGCTAAACAAAGAAGAAGCAAATTCTGGTTTTACTTTAGCTGATTACATTAAAATAATTTTAAGATATAAGAAAGTAATTATTATTTTCACGTTAAGTGTATCCATACTTTCATTTATTCTATACTTTTTTGTAATCAAACCTGTATATTTATCGACTGCTACAGTAAAAACAACTACTCAAGCTAGTGGGATCAGTGGATTAATTAGTGGTGCTGGATTGCCTGACATGGGTGATTTAGGTGATTTAACAGGTTTTGGTGGTGGATCTTCAGCGAAAGAACTTGCTCTTTATGAGAACATTTTACAAAGCAGAAGATGCATAGAGCCTGCGATAATTAAATTTAATATTATGGAGATATATGATATTAAGCATATGAAATGGGCACTTAAATTTTTTAGAGAAGAGATTATGGAAATCTCCGCTGATAAAATTGCCGGAACAATGGAAATAGGAGTTTATGATGAAGAACCAGGAAGAGCAAAGGAGATTGCTGATTTTCTCATTATGCAATTAAATAAAATCAATACAGAATTAAATGTGTTGAATGCTAAGAATAATAGGGAATTTATTGAATCACGCTACAAGCTTGTAAAAAAAGATCTTAAAAAAGTTGAAGACAGTCTTATTACTTATCAGAATATTTATGGCATTGCTCCTGATATTAGCGTTCAGGCAGCAGTAAAAACTGAAGTTGAGTTAGAAGCTGAAATAAAATCAGAAGAGGTAAAATTAGATTTACTCAGGAAGATATTGAGTCCCAATCAAGCAGAAATTAAAGCACAGGAGGAGAGAATTAATGCTTTACGTAAACAATTATTTGATATACAAAATTCAACAGATAGATCAAGTGTGCTTCAATTAAAAGGTAGTCCCGATATTGTTATGAATTTCTTAAGATTAAAGCGGGAAGTAGAAGTCCAAAATAAAATTTTGACTTTTATTATTCCAATGCTCGAGCAGGCAAAAATTGAAGAAAAAAAAGAAACTCCTACCATTCTTGTTATAGATTCACCTCACATTCCAGATTATAAAGATAAGCCAAAAAGGCTTAAATTTATTTTAATATGGACTTTCATAGCTTTTTTTGTGATTAATTCTTTTTATATAGTGAAATTCAAATGGACTCAATTTAAAAATTCGAGTGATTATTTGAAAATCAAATCAAACAATAGTGAAGATTGAATTATAACAATAAACTTATTTTTTATATACCTATATTTATAGTTCTGCTCGTTATTTATAGAATATCATGGTTACCAGCTGCTACATCAATAACACAATTTATTAATTTAATTATTTTATTTCTTACTTTAATAATTATTTTGCTGATTTTTGATTTTACGATACTCAGAATTAAAGTCAGGTTTTTTGATTTAAAAATATTATTTTTTTCAATGATAATATTTATACTATCATACTCAATTCTTGTTTATAATACACAAGAGATTACACGGTTTAGTTACTTCATTAGATTGATGGCTTTTATATTTGTGTTTTTTATTTTCTTTGTTCTTTTACCGAAATTCTTAATGCTGAGAAAAGAGTTTTTACTTAAATTTGTTAAATTTACATTTTTATTAGGGACATTTTTTTCTGGCTTTGGGGTATTATTTATTTTAATTAACATTAATCCTATTACAAAGTTTTCAGGTTTTACAATTTCTTTTATCAAACACCCAAATTATGTATCGAGTCTTTACATGGTTACGATTTTAACAACATTATTTTATTTTTTTTGGCAAAAGAATGTTTTTTCAGGATTTAAAAAATTGTTTGTTTTATTATCTTTATTAGTCCAGATATATGCTTTATTGTACACATTTAGCAGGGCAGGAATGTTAGGTACATTTATAGGATTTATATTAATACTAATATTTTATTATAGAAAAAAATTTATTATTATATTACCTATCTTAACAATAATCATTTTTTTGTTTACATTGAACTTCTTTAGTTCAAAAGGACTTACTTCGTTTCTGTCAAGGTTTTATTTACTTGTTCCCGCTTACAATATGATTATGGATAGTCCTGATAGATTGTTTATGGGATATGGAATAACAAATACTTTTTATGTTTATTCGGATTATCGATTAAGAGCTTTTGTATTCGAGGAAGTAAACAATCCTCATAATGCGTATATTTCATTAATATTAATGTTTGGAATAATTTTAACTTTTTTGATCCTGTCTTTTGTCCTGATAATCATATACAGTGGTGTGAAATTATATTTTAGAACAAGAGATGTGAATGGTAAACTTTTTTTGGGATTTTTAATATCAATGTTGATTGCGATAATAATTCAATCTTTTTTTGAATCACAATTGGTTCAAACTGAATTTTTTATTATATATTTTTTTCTTATATATCTTGGTTTATTATTCAATTTGGTGGTAGTAAGTAAAGTGAAGGAAAAAAGTTTTGATTTTATTTAGCTTGTTTTATTATTTATTATTAAAAATGAAATAATTTGTTGTTGTTAAATTAATTGTATAATTATAAAGAAAAACTAAGTTTGGAATCAAATAATTTTCTCCCAATATCAATAATTATTCCCACATACAATTCTTCAAAATTCATTGAAGAATCTTTGAATTCTGTTTTAAATCAAACATATAAAAATATTGAAGTTGTTATTATTGATGATGGCTCTACTGATGATACATGTTTAAAAATAAAAGGATTTCACGGTGATAAAATAAAATTGATCGAAAAGGAACATACTGGAAATATTGGAAGAAATTTGAATGAAGGTATTCATTTATCTTCAGGGGATTATATTGCCATACTCGGTTCTGATGATTCCTGGGATGAACGAAAACTAGAGAAACAGATGAGATATATAAATAAATATCCAATGATTTGTTCTAATGCGAAAACTATTAACGAATTCGGAAATATTATATCTGTTAAATACTTTAAAGATATATATGAAAATTTCATTTTGGATTTAGGTCAATTGTTAGAAGAAAATCATATAATTGCGTCCAGTGTTTTAGGCGAAAAGGTAATTTTTCAAAAATACGGTGGTTTTGAGCAAGAATTAGGTATTCGAGGAGAAGATTATAATTTATGGTTACAAATATCAGAGAAGAACGAAATTTTATTCATTAATGAACCTCTCGTTAATTTAAGGATTCATAAAACTAATCTATCCTGGAGTTCAGTACAGGAACGAATAAATTTGCTTGAAAATACTATTAAAATTCGTTCTAGGTTTCTAGATGAATATAATATTAATATAAAGAATTCTGCAGTAAGAGGAATAATAAAGCTTTTAAAAGAGTTATGTATAATTTGTTATAGGGAGAAAAAATATAAAAAAGCTTTATTCTTTGCAAAAAGATTAATTCATATATGCCAGAATAAAATATCATATTCGTACATTAAAATTTTATTGTTTTTCATAGTTGTTAAAATAAGGTTATTTTTCAAGGAGGTATTAGATTAAAGATTTATTAAAATCTGTATCAAAACTTTCTTTATCTACACTTTCTAATTTAGTATCTGCTGTAATAAGAAATAAAATTCTTGCTCTGATAGTTGGACCTACAGGTATTGGAATCTATTCTCAACTTGCGAATATATCAACACTTTTTACTGCTATTCTACCTATAGGTTCAATAGGATTTATCAGGTATACATCTAACTTTTTTAAAGATGATAAAATCGAGGAAATAAATTACTTGATAAGATATTTCTTATACAGGAACTTATTTGTTTCAGTTTTTTTATCTTTATTCCTAATAGTATTTTCCAAAATTCTTAGTGATTTTTTATTTTCAAGCTCAGATTTTAGTAATCTTTTAATAATATTTTCACTATCAATTCCTTTTAGTATGCTGTTCAATTATATTGATGCTTATTTTAAAGGTCTAAGGAGGATTAATAAGTATGTACTGTTTATTGCTATTAGTTCTTTTATAAATATCTTAGTAAATGTTCCTTTAATTTATTTCTTAGGAATATATGGAGCAGTTCTAAGTTTTGTTTTTTTATCAATATTAAATACATCTATTGGGATTATGATACTTAAGAGAATTAAACTGATTCCTAATCTAAAAAAGACAATTAAAGTAGAAAGAAATGTAATATCGAACATATACAAAGTTGGATTAGGAAGTGTATTGGCATTAGTTATGCAGCAACTTACGTTTTTATTTGTTAGGTCGAATATAGCAGGAGAACTGAGTCTTGCATCTGTTGGCATATTTCAAAGTGTTTATGCAATATCAATTAATTATTTTGGTATTTTTTTTGTGTTACTTGCAACTTATAGCATACCAAAATTCTCAACTTTTAAAACTAAACATGAAAATAATCAAGAATTAAATACTACTCTGAAATTTCTATTAATTCTTTATACACCATTAATATTAACAATATTTGTTTTTAGAACATTTGTTATTACTATTTTATATTCTGAAGAATTCTTAATCGCCAAAGATCTATTAGTCTATCAACTTTCCGGGGATTTTTTTAGAGCTTTAAGCTGGTTATTTGGGCTATGGTTGCTTCCCAATTTAAAAATCAAACAATGGATATTATTTGATTTTGTTTTTTATGTTCTATTTTATTCATTATTTTACATTTTCTTAAATTACAGTACATTTGGTATTAAATCGGTATCTATAGCATATCTAATTGCTTATATTTCTCATTTTATTATTAATTTTCTCTATACAAAATTCTCAATCGATTTCAAATATATGAATAAGAACCTAAAAAATCTTTTTATCTCTTCAATAGTATTAGCATTAGCATTATTTGTATCGGAATATAATGAGATTTATGGATATATAATTATTATTCCATTAATTGTCGTTTGGACTTTTTTTGTAATTAAGAAACGAGATTTTCTAAATTTAAAAGAAATTCTATTATCAAAATTGAAAAAATAAAATCATCATCGGAACAAGATAATCATTTTTTAAACCTTAAAAGATGTTCTATGATTGGGATATTATATAAAAAGAATTGCAATAATAGGGAAAAATTATCTTCTGTCATATCAAATACATTTATGATGAAGTGTATACTTAAGCTGTAAAGTATGTAGCACCTAGTCGTAAAATATAAGGTGCAGGGTGAAGCGTTTTTTTATTAATTTTAGGTTGCAAGATCAGAATAATAATAAAAAGTAATGTATAAAAGCTATTAAATTTCTTTTTTAAAAAGAAGTAGTTTAAAAAATATAATAAATTATAGGAGATTTTTTGGAAATTCAAGAATACTTTAATAATGTAAAGAAGGTTATTGATATGATTGATAAGACAGAAGTCGAGACTTTGATCCATCATATTTTGGATGCATATAATAATAGAAAAATGATATTCTTGATTGGTAACGGTGGATCAGCTGCGAATGCATCTCATTTTGCAGAAGATCTTTCTAAAGGAGTAATTACGGATCAGAATACTGAAAAGAGGATACGAGCAATGAGTCTTGTTGACAATGTTCCCTTCATAACAGCATCAGCAAATGATACCGGGTATGAAAAAATCTTTGTCTCTCCATTGATAACATTTGCAAATCCGGGAGACTACTTAATTGCTATTAGTGGTTCGGGAAATAGTAAGAATATAATTAAAGCGGTTGAATATGCCAAGATACGAAGAATAAAAGTTATAGGTGTGACTGGATATGATGGTGGGAAGCTTAAAGAGTTATGTGATTTATCGGTTCACGTACCTTTACATGAAATGTGTACTGTAGAAAGTATCCATTCAATAATCTTTCATTATATCACCGGACATCTACGTGAAATTATTACTGGAGATAAATTTGCTGAGTCGTGTTTTTAAAAGTGAATAATTATTTTTTGCAGTTATCTAACTAAGAAATATTTTGCTAATGTGTGATGTACGATAAAAGCATTAGATGATTAAATTGAATCAGACTTTTTTATCTAATAGAAAAAAGATAATTTTAAAAAGGTTATTTTAATTAATACTGAAGACTTTATTATTAATATCGCATTCAAGTGATAAAACTGGAGGTGGAGAAGATGATTTTTATAGATTGCTTAAATATCTTCACAAGAAATATTATATAAATATTATTATTCCTGATGGTCCCAGAAAGTTTGAATATATCGAATTATCAGATGAATTCTTGATAATACCTAATGAGCTCTTTCCTTATACTAAGTTTAATCTTAAAGGGTATATACGTTTTGTTATTGTAAGTATTTATAAATTATATTTGATATTTAAATATTTAAAAAAAAAGGAAATCGATCTTTGCTTTCTCAATTCATCAGTTTGTTTTGTAGAGGTTATTCCTATTATTTTCTTCAAAATTCCTTACTTACTGTCAATAAAAGAAAAGATAAATCCATTTCTAATAAGAAAATTAATTTATAAGTTTTATTATTATACTGCAAAAAAAATAACAACAATCTCTAAATTCTTAAAAAATGAATTTATTAAGATTACAAAGTACCAAGATATAAGAATCATTTATAGTGCAATTGATAAAGATACTTATGAGTATATTAGAAAACAATCATATCGTAAATTACGGAAAAGTAGTAGGTTTAATATTATTAATATAGGGGCGATTTATCCACTTAAAGGACAAAATGTATTAGTTGATGCAACAAGGTATATTGAAAATCTAAAAGATATTGAGATTAAAATGATTGGGAGGAAAATTGGAGGTAAATATTACCAAGATTTAAATGTCAAGATAGACCAAATTATGAATGAATGTAATATTATTTTAGTTGGAGAGTTAAAGAAAGAAGAAATGATTACTGAATTATTAAAATCTGATTGTTTAGTTATTACATCAAAAGAAGAAGGACTTTCTATTGTATTATTAGAAGGTTTGTTTTTTGGAATACCTGTTATCACGACAAATGTTGGTTTAGTACCTGAAATAATTAAAGACTATGAAAACGGTATTATTTATGAATATGGAAATCCGAAAATGCTTGCTGAAAAGATTGAGGAATTAAGAGACAATAAAGAACTTTACGAAAAATTGAAAGCGAATGCTAGAAAAACTTATGATAAATATTTTAACCTTCAACGAAGTTTAAAAACATACGAAAATGAGTTGCTTAAATTGTCTAATTAAAGATAACATTTGTCATATAACATGCTGAATTCATGGATATATCTATTATAATAGTAAATTATAATACTGAGGAACATCTCATAAAATGTATAAATTCTTTGCAAAAAATTGATAATGATGTTAAGTATGAAATAATCGTTGTAGATAATAATTCTACCAATACGGAAATCAAATCTTTTGACAAATTATTTCCGAATGTTAGGTTTCTATTCAGAAATATAAATGATGGCTTCGGTGCGGGATGTAATTACGGTGTGAAGTATGCTGTTGGAAAGTATTTACTTTTTATCAATCCGGATATAGAATTAATCGATAAATGTTTTGAGATTCTAATGAGTTTCTTAGAGATTAATAAAAATGTTGGTTTAATATCGGGACTTCAAATAGATAGACAAGAGAATATTCTTAATTGTTTTAATGATTATCCGAATTTTATGTGGGAATTATATCATTTAATTGGATTTGGTTACGAACAAAAAATTCGAAAATTAAATACCCGGAAAGAAATATTAAAAAATGAAAATTTTGAAGTTGACTGGTTCCATGGTGCATTCTTATTTTTAAGTAAAGAAGATTTTGAGAATGCTGGCAAATTTAATGAGGATTATTTTATGTATTATGAAGATGTTGAATTATGTTTTAATATAAAGCATAGATTAAATAAAACCATTGTATGTTTACCCATGATCAGGATTTTTCATCAAGCTAGGTCATCACTAGATCACTATGAAAATGATAATGTTTACTTTTTTCATATCCACAGAGGGAAACTCATATTTCTCAAGAATTACAAATTGTTTAAAAGAAATCTAATGAAGTTAATTTCTTTAATGTCAATCATAATCAGGATTTGTTATCTTCCAATCTGGAAGAAGTACAGGAGATCAAAGAGAGAAAAGTATAATCAATTAATTAAAATATTAAAGTTGTATTTTAATAAAAGGTTTTTACAAAACAGTAAATTCGAGTACATCAATAACTGATGGGTAGAAAAAAAGTCTTAATAACTCTGAACAATTATCGATTACACGGGATTGAATATTACTCGTTATTATTAGCAAAACATATTGATAAAAATAATTATAATATAACAATCGCTGTTCCAGGGCGGGGTCAGTTCTGTGAGATATTAGACAATGAAAATATAAATTACATTGTATTTAACAGGGGATCAAATAAAGCATATTCTATAAAAGGTATAATAAATCTTTATAAATATTTTCGTAAGAATAGATTTGATATTATTCATGCTCAAGCAGGTATTGTACCCTGTATACTGGGAAAATTATTCAGGATAAAATTAATTATAGAACATAAACACGGTTTAGATTTTACTGAAGAACAAATTGATGAAATGAGATTTCATAATAAATTTTATGAAAAATTGAAAAAGTATTTTGTCGATTATACTATCACAGATTGCAACCACGATAAGGAAATATTAGTTAACAAATTTCGATATGATTTTAAAAAAGTTATTGTTATATATAATTGTATAGAGAAACTAAAATCAGATAATAATGAAAATAAGAAAATAAATAATAAATTTACGATTGGTACGATCGGTAGATTAACTTATCAAAAAGGACAAGAATACTTTATTGAAATGGCTAACGTTCTCATTAACGAAGGATTTAATTATCAATTTTTTATCTATGGTGAGGGAGAAAAATTTTATAAGTATAGTGAGTTAATAAAAAAGTATAACATTGAGGATCATGTTTTTTTGAAAGGGTACACGAATAATGTTTATAAAGCATTAAGTGAAATGGATATATTTGTATTAACTTCAAGATATGAAGGTATTCCGTATGTTTTATTGTTTGCTATGAATGCATCTGTTCCAATTATATGCACGGATGTTGGCGGGATAAATGAAATAATAAAGCATCAAGAAAATGGAATACTTGTGGAAAAGGAAAATGTTGATGAATTAGTAAATCAAATTAAAAGATTAGTTAATGATAAAGATTTGATGATTAGTTTGAAGCGAAATGCTAAAAAAAATTTAGAAGAAAATTATTTAATTGATAAAACTACCAAATCTTTAGAAAGACTATATTCAAGTGGTTCAAATATTTAAAGGCACAATATTAATTTGCCAATTCGTTTCTTTCGAATATGATTAAACATATTTTAGTATTGGCAATTTTTTTATTATAAAATAGTATTAATTTAAATGATACCAAATATTTTTCATTTTTGTTACGGATTACAAAAAGATTTTGGTGGTAAACCATTTTCCTTAGTTCATTTTTTAGCGATAAAATCTGCTTATGAGTTGAATAAACCAGATTTAATACATTTTTATTATAAATACGAGCCGTCAGGTGAGTGGTGGGAGCGAGCTAAGAGTCTTGTTATCCTAAAGCAAATTGAACCTCCTGAAGAAATTTATGGGAAAAAATTATATCACGTTGCACATAAATCTGATGTTGTGAGATTAAAAAAGTTAATAGAATATGGTGGTATATATTTAGACTTGGATACTATTTGTAAAAAACCATTTAAAGATTTATTATGTAATAAATTTGTGATCGGTAAGCAAGGTAGATGGAGAAAAATGGGTTTGTGTAATGCAGTTATAATGTCAGAAAAGAATTCTGAATTTGCAAAAGAATGGATCGAATCATACAGGACCTTTCGGTCCAAAGGTAAAGACAAGTATTGGGCAGAACATTCTGTAAAATACCCTTTACAACTTGCTAAGAAAATGAAAGACAAGATTTGCATTGTTGAATATAATAGATTTCATTATCCTTTATATTATCCGATTAGTTTGAAAAAATTATTTATTTATTGTTTTGACTATAAAGAAGCATATTGCCACCATCTGTGGGAAAATGGTTCCTGGGAGAAATATTTAAAGGATCTCAATGTTGATGATATAAAATCAAAAGATACAACTTATAACCTAATTGCAAGGAGGTTTTTATAAATATCTTATTGTTTATATCACTTTGTTAATTAGTAAGTTTTTCTTTTCACAATTAAGAATTTATTTCAAATAATATAAATAGACTGTTACTTTATAATAGGTTATGAAGTAGAGAGTCGATTAATTTTAAAATCAAATATCTATTTGATTTTAAAATTCAGTGAATATTATGGATAAGTTAAACATACTTTTTGTTACTGAAGAAGACCCTTTCTTCATAATCCATTTCTTTAAAGAGTTTGAAAGGATAAAGATTGATTCGAATATAAACGTACATGGTGTGATTATTCAGGAAACTTTAGGTAAGAAATCGAAATGGTTATTATTTAAACAGATGTATAATTTTTATGGTTTGTTGGATTTCGTAATTTTAGGTACGAGGTTTAGCTTAAAAAAAATTTTGGATTTTTTTGCGGTAAAAATTTTTAAAGGAAATTTTTTTGGGGCTTTTTCATTAGAACATTTTTTCAAAAAGCACAATTGGAATATTATTCAAATAAAGAATATTAATTCAGATGAATCATTAAAGTATTTAAATAAATTAAATCTTGATTTAATAGTTTCAGTTGCAGCAAGCCAGATTTTCAAAAAAGAATTATTAGAACTTCCAAAGTATGGATGTATAAATGTTCATAATGCAAAGCTTCCAAAGAATAGAGGAATGATGCCATGCTTTTGGGCATTGCTTAATTATGATAATGAACCCTATTCAGCGACGACTATTCACAGAATGAATGAAAAATTAGACGACGGAAAAATCATTCTTCAAGAAGACTTTAAACTTGATCCTAACGAGTCACTTCATAAACTACTTATTCGCACGAAAAAATTGAGCGCACATTTGTTAATGAAAACTTTAGAGTTTTACGTAATTGGAGAACCTGTATATCTGCCAAACGATGCTTCTTTATCAACATACCATTCATTTCCTACAAGAGATGATGTAAAAAAATTTAAAGCTAAAGGATTGAAGTTATTATGAAGTCTTTACTAACTGTTGATCTTGAGGATTGGTTCCAGGTTGAAAATTTAAGAGATTCTATTCCCAGAAGCAGTTGGGAGAATCAAGAATCAAGGATTGAAAAAAATGTTGATAAAGTTCTTATTCTCTTAGATGAGGGAAATACAAAAGCATCCTTTTTTTGTTTGGGGTGGGTTGCAGAAAGGTTTCCAAACCTAATTAAAAGAGTCCATAGTGAAGGTCATGAAATTGCATGTCATGGATATTCTCATGATGTTGTATATAATTTGGGAAGGGATGAGTTTTCGTCAGATTTAATTAAGTCAAAAAATATTTTAGAAAATATTATTGGTGAAAGAGTTATCGGGTACAGAGCACCAAATTTTTCTATTACAGATTGGGCGATTGATGTTTTAATGGAAAATGGTTTCGTTTATGATTCAAGTTTATTTCCAACGATGGTAAATACCAGATATGGTAAATTGATAAATTATGACATAAAGGATAAACCATTTTTAGTACTCAAAAAAGGATTTTATGAATTTCTTCTGTCTTGCATTTCATTTGTTGGTAAGAATTTTCCCTGGGCAGGAGGAGGATATTTTCGTTTGTTACCTTATTGGATTTTTAAAAAGGGTATCGATAGTATATTAGAAAAGAAAGATTTTGTTACGATATATGTTCACCCATGGGAGTTCGATCCAAAACAACCACGAATTTCAGGTGTAAAATTACAGTATAGATTTCGTCATTACATTAATTTAAATAAAACTGAGATAAAATTTGCAAAATTAATAAAAGATTTCGGTTTCCAGCCAATAAGAAATTTTATTGAAGGAAGTCAAAAAATCCTTGATAAAAATTTCTAACTATCTAATTAATTAAAACTTTTTAAATTTACATAATATATTGTAATTTATTCGAACATGAATAATAATAGCAAACCTATAGTTAGTATAGTATTACCTACGTATAATAGAGTTGAATTATTAACAAAAGCAGTTAACAGTGTTATTGAACAGAGTTTTAATGATTGGGAATTAATTATTGTTGATGATGGTTCAACCGATGGAACTGAGAAAAAAATGTATGAAATGCAGGATAATGACCGCAGGATTAATTATCTTCGTATTCCCAAAATAAACAATTCCGGGATATATAAATATCTTAACATTGGCTTGGAAAAAGCAAAAGGAAAATATATTGCTAGAATTGATGATGATGATTTCTGGTGTTATAAAGATAAATTGAAATGTCAGGTTGACTTCTTGGATAAGAATCCTGAATATGATATAGTTGGCGGAGGTGTTGTTTTAATTGATAAGGATGGAAATGAGTTGTTTAAGTATCTCAAAAAAGAACATGATGAAACAATCAGAAATTATGCTTTGTATTGTAATCCATTTACACATGCAACAGTAATGTTCAGGAAAGATAAAGCTCTTAAACTGGGAGGGTATAAAAGTCTTAACCACGTCGAAGATATGGATTTATGGTTAAGAATGGCTCAATATGGAAAAATGTATAATTTCCAAATTCATTTTATAAAGTACATGTCAGCTGGTCAGAATAAATCATTCACGCATCAAACACGTAATTCAAAAACTGTTCTCGAAGTAATTAAGACTCATCGTAATAATTATCCCAATTTTTACAAAGCCTATTTGCTGAATTATATGCAATATTTATATTCCTTCATACCAATTTCAATTAAAAAACCAATACAGTCGTTCCTTTATTATTTTAAAAGAAAGTATTTTTAATTATTATCATTGTTTTAATTGCTAACTTTTTTTGAACGTAGATAATTTGTTCATAAATAATCTAATAAAAAATTGATAAAATATTTTGTAGTAGGTGGTGCAGGATTTATTGGAAGTCATCTTGTAAACCTGTTATTAAAGCAGGAAGATTCATTACAAGTAGTTATATATGATAACTTTTCCTCTGGTAAATTATGGCATCTAAATAATTCAAAAGATAATCCTAAAGTCAAGATTATTCGTGGCGATGTTAAGGATATAGACACACTGGGTCAAGCTATAAAAGAAATGGATGTTGTTTATCATTTTGCATCAAATCCAGATATTGCTAAAGCTGTAACACAACCCGATATAGATTTTTGGGAAGGTACATATTTAACTAACAATATTTTGGAAGCAATGAGAAAAAACAAAATCAAGAATCTGTTTTATTCATCAGGAAGCGGTGTTTATGGTGATACAGGATATGATGAAACTGATGAAAACTATTCACCTTTGATTCCAATTTCCACTTATGGTGCTAGCAAATTAGCTTGTGAATCCCTGATAAGTTCTTATTGTCATATGTTTGACATGAACGCAAGTGCTTTTAGATTTGCAAATGTTGTTGGTCCTCACCAGACTCACGGTGTCGGGTACGATTTTATAAAAAAGTTATTAGTTAATTCTAATGAACTTGAAATATTAGGTGATGGCTCCCAAAGTAAGTCGTATATTTATATATCTGATGTGTTGAATGCAATGAGATTAATTGAAAAACATCATTTCAATGGATACAATTTTTATAATGTTGCAACAGCAGATTATATTTCTGTGAATGAAATTGCCGATATTGTTATTGAGATTATGAATCTTAAAAATTTGAAGTATAAATATACTGGCGGTAACAGAGGCTGGAAAGGTGATGTTCCTGTTGTAAGACTTAATTCTGAGAAAATTAGACAGATAGGCTGGGAAAATGAACATACATCAAAAGAGGCAATTTATCTTTCAGTGAAATCTATGTATGAGGATGCTAAATTGAATAAGTTTGGTTGGAAAGGAGAAACAACATGATAATTTCAAGAGCACCGGTAAGATTATCGATGGGGGGTGGTGGCACCGATCTTCCTTCTTATTATGAAAAGTTTGGTGGTTTCTTAATGGCTGCAACGATTAATAAATATGTTTATATTATGCTGAATAAAAGATTTGAGAAATCAATCCGTCTTTCTTATTCTAAAACTGAGATAGTTGATGATGTTGGAAGTATAGAGCACAGAATATTTAAAGAAGCTTTAAAATTTGCAGGAATTGATAAACAAGTTGAAATTGTATCAGTAGCAGATGTCCCTTCGAATTGTGGTCTGGGTACATCATCCACTTTTACGGTCTCACTGTTAAATGCTATGTTTGCTTATAAGAAAAATTATATTTCTCTTGATAAAATTGCTGAAGCCGCTTGTCAAATTGAAATTGATCTATTAAAAGAACCCATTGGTAAACAAGATCAGTATGCATCTGCATTTGGAGGATTTAATACTTATACTTTCAATAAAGACGGGAGTGTCATTGTAGAACCGGTGAATATACGTGAAGAAGTGTTAATGGAGTTACAGAGTAATATTTTTTTATTTTATTTGGAACAAAAGAGGTCTGCGAGTACCATTTTAGAGGAACAAAATACAAAGACAATAGAAGATGATAAAGCAACAGTAGACAGGTTACATAAAATAAAAGAAATTGGAATGTGTACAAAGAAAGTTTTTGAAAGTGGAAAAATCGATGAGTTCGGGGAAATATTACACGAGCACTGGTTAACAAAGAAAGGTCTTTCGAATAAAATCTGTAATCCATATATAGATGAGGTTTATGAAACAGCGAGAAAGAATGGTGCATTGGGAGGTAAAGTTATAGGAGCAGGTGGTGGAGGATTTTTGTTGATATATTGTCCAACTCAGAAAACAAGACTTGTGTCTGCAATGAAGAAAATAAATATATTTCCTACATGGTTCTCTTTTGAACCTGAAGGTGTTAAGAAAATATTTTATAGTTAACTAAATTATTTTTTAAATCTTTTTAGATAAACGTTATTTTATTGATCGACGAAATAGTAATACTTGCTGGAGGGCTTGCAACTCGATTATATCCTGTTACAAAAAAAATACCAAAATCGATGCTTGAAATAGCTGGAAAACCCTTCATTGTCTATCAACTTGAATTATTAAAAAGGAATGGTATTAAAAAAGTTGTTATTTGTACTGGATTTCTCGGTGAGAAGATTCAAGTATTTATAAAAGATGGCTCGGAATTCGGTTTACAAGTTTTATATTCTAACGATGGAGATAAACCTTTAGGAACGGGCGGAGCCATTAAAAAAGCTCTTCCATTGCTTACTGATGTTTTTTTTATTATGTACGGAGATTCATATTTAAATGTTGAATTCAAATCTATAAATGAATATTTTGTCTCCGAAAATGCACTTGGACTCATGACAGTTTTAGAAAATGATGACAGGTGGGATCTAAGTAATGTTGAATTTGTAAATGGAAAAATTTTAAATTATGATAAAGAAAATTTAACCAACAGCATGAAGTACATAGATTTTGGTCTTGGTATATTACATAAGAAGGCATTTGATTCATATAAAAAGGAAACTGTGTTCGACTTAGCAGATATATATAAAAATTTAATTAAAAGAGATGAATTATTAGGTTATGCAGTTGAAAAACGTTTCTATGAAATAGGTTCACAAAAGGGATTAGCGGAAACACGAGAGTATTTTGCAAAATTACATAAATAATTTGATTAAAAATCTTATTTTAAATATAAGTGGATAAAGAGAAAAATATTAAAGATTACATTGAACTATATTTATCTGAAGTGGTTGAGATAGCATCAAAGATAGATAAAAGAGAAATCGAAAGAGCTGTCAATATTTTGTTGAAGTTAAAGGAGCGTAAAGGGAGATTGTTTTTCCTTGGTGTAGGAGGAGGAGCTGGTAATGCTTCTCATGCTGTAAATGATTTTAGAAAGATTGCAGGAATTGAATCATATACACCTACAGATAATGTTTCTGAATTAACAGCAAGAGTTAATGATGATGGTTGGAACACTGTTTTCATAAACTGGCTTAAAGGAAGCAGATTTAAATCGGATGATTGTTTGTTTGTATTTTCAGTTGGTGGAGGAAGCGTTGACAAAAATATAAGTGTGAATTTGGTAAAAGCATTACAATACTCTAAAGAGGTTGGTTCAAATATAATTGGTGTTGTGGGAAGAGATGGGGGGTATACAGCTCAAGTGGCTGATGCGTCTATCATTATACCTCCTTTAGATAAAGATACTATTACTCCACATACAGAGTCTTTTCAAGCTGTTATTTGGCACCTGATTGTTTCACATCCACTTATAAATGTGCATGGTATGAAATGGGAAACTACTAAATGAGTAGAGCTGTATTTTTAGATAGAGATGGAGTTATCAACAGACTAGTTTACAACCAAAATACGAAAGAATATGAAGCTCCGCAAAACGCAAAAGATTTAGAATTGTTTGATTGGTCTTTACAATCACTGGAATTGTTATATAAAAAAGATTATAAACTTTTTTTAGTTTCGAACCAACCTGATTTTGCTAAAGGAAAAACATCTTTAGAGAACTTAAAAGCGGTGCATGATAAATTACATAAACATTTCATTGATAAGGGAATATTATTTAAAGAGTATTTTTATTGTTATCATCATCCGGACGGCATTATTCCGGAATATACTTTAAAATGCGAATGCAGAAAACCAAATCCCTTTTATGTTTTAAAAGCTATTAAGAGCCACCATATTGATAAAAATGAATCCTGGTTTGTTGGTGATCGTGACAGTGATATATTATGTGGGCAAGCTTCAGGTTTAAAAACAGTAATGATAAATAACGAACATTCAAAATCAAAATCTCGTAAGAGCACACCAGATTTTCGGGTAGGTAATTTAATGGAAGCGGTACAAATTATTATAAATAAATAAAGAGAAAAGAAAGGTTATCAAATGAATCCTTTACAAAATTTGAACATTAAAATCTTCGCAGATGGTGCAAACGTAAATGAAATGAAGAAATTATATAAGGAAGGTATAGTAAATGGATTTACAACTAATCCTACTTTAATGAGGAATGACGGTGTAACTAATTACGAAGATTTTGCTAAAGAAGTGTTAAATGAAATTACTGATTTGCCTATATCCTTTGAAGTATTTTCTGATGATTTCGAATTAATGGAAAAAGAAGCAAGGAAGATTGCAACCTGGGGAGAAAATATTTTTATCAAAATTCCTATAACTAACACAAAAGGTGAATCTTCATTGAAATTGATAGAGAAGTTATCTCACGATGGTTTGACTTTGAATATAACTGCTATGTTAACACTTGAACAGGCTAAAGATGTCTCTAAAGTAATTTCGCCAGATACTAAAACGATAGTGTCGATTTTTGCAGGAAGAATTGCTGATACTGGTAGAGATCCGATACCTATGATGAAAGAAGCCGTTGATATTATTAGTTGCAAGCCTAATGCTGAACTTCTTTGGGCGAGTTCAAGAGAGCTTTTAAATGTTTTCCATGCAGAATCTTGTGGATGTCATATTATAACTGTGACGAATAGTTTATTGAAGAAAATACATCTAATAAATAAAGATTTAAAAGAATTTTCATTAGATACTGTGAGAATGTTTTATGATGATGCATCATCAGCGGGGTATAAGATAATATAATGTTATAATTACGGAAATCGATTTCTATAAAATCAATCAATGTAATTAATATTTGATAACGAAAGTTACTTGAATCAATTAATCGTTTCAGTTCTTAATCTACTAAATATAAGAGTTTGTCTAAAAGTAAAGAGAAATTATTTTTATTTTTTTCTGATCTAATATTTATCAATGTTGCCTGGGCTACTTATTATTTTTTGAGAATTGAAACTGAATGGATAAAATATGCAAATCCACCATCTTTTTTATTACCGATGGCGGTTATTTTCCTGTATTGGATTTCAATTTTTTCTTTCTCGGGTTTATATCAGTATTGGTTCGTTCGTTCACGCTTCGATGAGTTTGCATCAGTATTTAAGACTGTTTCGTTTGGAACAATTATTTTGTTCTTTGTAATATTTATAGATGATACTATTAAAAATGCACCGGTTGTTTCAAGATTCGTAATTATTATATATTGGATGTTAATGATCTTGTTTGTAGGATTTGGTAGAGTTTTGATAAGGAGTATTCAGAGAAATTTATTACAGAAAGGCATTGGTCTTCGTAATTCCATAATAATTGGTGTGGGGTCTAATGCTTCAGAACTCCATGATATCATTGTTAAATTTCCACAATTAGGTTATAAATTTATTGGGTTTGTTAGTGGCAGTAGTTCAGAAAACAATTCTAAATCTTTAGGTTGTATTGATGAAATTCCAACTATTGTAAAAAATAAAGAAGTATCTGAAATATTAATCGCACTTGAACAAAAACAAAAAGAAAAAGTATTGGATGTAATTAAATATTGTTCAGGTCTTGATGTAAGTTTAAAAATAATGCCTGATACTTATGAAATCGTTAGTGGTTTAGCAAGGACAAATCAAATATACGGTGTACCTTTAATCGAAGTAATGCCTGAACTGCTTACGCCTGCAGCAAGATTAACAAAAAGGATTATTGATATTACTGTTGCAATATTGATTCTTTTAATGTTGTCTCCAATATTAATTGTAATTTCCATTATTATAAAGTTGACATCAAAAGGTCCAGTTTTTTATAAACAAGAAAGGGTTGGAAAAAATGGAAAATTGTTCACTATGTATAAATTCAGATCAATGATTGAAAATGCTGAAGAGTATGGTCCGGAGTGGGCAGGTGAAAAAGATCCAAGAATTACAACGATCGGAAGAATTATCAGAAGAATGCATTTGGATGAGGTACCTCAAATGTTAAATGTTCTGAAAAATCATATGAGTATTGTTGGTCCTCGTCCCGAAAGAGAATATTTTGTAAATGAACTTAAGGAAAAAATCCCGTATTACTATAAAAGATTATCTGTGAAACCTGGTATTACGGGCTGGGCTCAGGTAAAATACACTTACGATTCATCTCTTGACGATGTTAAGGATAAATTACAATTCGATTTTTATTATATTGAAAATATGAGTATTAAATTGGATTTGAAAATTCTTATTAACACAATGATTGTGGTTTTATTTATGAGAGGTCATTAATTTTGAGAAAAATTCTAGTAATAATTCCAACTTTTAACGAATCTGAAAATATTCTGAATATTATTCCGGAGGTTCTGAGTTATACTGATAAGAATAATGAATTTAATGTTTTAGTAGTTGATGATAATTCACCCGATGGTACTGCTGATATGGTGGATAATTATAATAATTCAAATGTTTTCATTATCAAACGAAAGCAGAAAGCAGGTTTGGGAACTGCTTACATCGAAGGATTTAAATTTGCTATAAAGAATTCTTTCGACCTTGTTTTTGAAATGGATGCTGACTTTTCACAT
>CAYYJH010000013.1:0-42353 GCA_964472195.1 uncultured Ignavibacteriaceae bacterium
TCTCGCAGAGAGGACTCTGCGAATTATTATTTATACATCAGAGTCCCCTTCCCCATAGGGGGGCTTTGCTCCGGAGCGGGAGACTCTGATGAGACGTGAGGGAAATAACTTAACACTCGATGAAATTGAAAATATAGAAAAGGTAGTTAAGATAATTAGATTCACTATAGAGCAAATGAAAAAAATAGATAAAGAAACAAAAGATTGGATATAATTTCCTCCCTCTGTTGTTGTTCTCCACCAATAGACTTTCTAATGTCCGACATAACACGTCAAGGTTTGTGCCGTGCACGGCCTGCCTGCCGCAGGCAGGGAAGTCAATCCATGTAAGGACAGCACTGCCAATACCACCAAAAAATCAAAATCCTTTCATAATATCCGAACTATCTCCAACTAACATCCATTTACCAATTACCTGATTAATAAAATCCCACTTTTTCATCTTTTCGCCATCATAATACAGCAGCACAACATTGTCAGAAGCTAATGAATATCTGAAATCAAACTTGACCTGAAGTACGTCTTTCTTATCAGGAGTAGTTTTTATCACACTGGCAAAAAAATCATTACATTGATAAATATAACCTTCTTCAATTTCGGGTGCTGCCCTTATGACTAAAGCGAAAAAGTTAGTTACCCATCCTTCATCTTCTGTCTTAAGTACAATTGAATTGTCGGACAATTTATTTATCAATACTCTTCCATTAAAACTTGACAGGACCTGCACATCTCTATAACCATGATAATGATATCTGAAAATGTCTTTAGCATATAACGCAATAAAAGGTCCTGGTGTATTCAACAAAATAATATGTTCGGGATTTGTTTCATCAGTATAAACCTTTCCTTCTAAAATAACTTTTTCAGGGTACTCTAGACTGCTCTTGAAACTGTATGGATAGACTACACTTAATATCAATGATAGTATTAATGAAGATACGATAAAGTAATATCCCATTATACTCCCAAGATATTTAACAGGCTTCCGAGTTTTAGGTGAAAACTTTTTTTTCAAAAACTTAATCTGAAAAATTAAAAAACTTACGATAAAGCAACCAGCAACAAGGGGGTAGTATAAAAGTCTTTCTGCAGCAATTGTCGATAATTGCGGAAGTATCGAAACGAGAAATAAAATTAAACAAAATTGTATTACTTTATCTTTTCTGTAAGGATACAAGGTTACTAAAAATATTATAAGAAGAAATATACCTGCAAGTGCAAATGGTAAAGTAAGACTTTTTATAAATGGTGTGAGTCCAATTGGCAGGATTGAAAGATAGCCTGCAAACAATAAAGGGTAACCGATAAAAAGATTTTTTATATATGCAATGGGTTGCCCAAGGAGATCGTAATACATGAGATTGGTTGCACCATAACCACTACATTTATATAATACTAAAAATACGATTAAAAATAGAAGGATTACCCCCCAATACTTCCAGTTTTTGGCAAAACCCGAAAATCTGTTACTTAAATTGTATATAAAATCTTTACCTCTTTTTGATTTTGTTTGAAAAATAATTTCATAAAGTATAATCGCAATAGGAGCAATAATAGCTGTCTCTTTACATAAGAAAGCAAAGAAAATTAATAATAATGAAACAAGAAGCTTTTTATAATTCAACTCCTCACGAAAAACAATATAAAAAAATAACGAAAGATTAATGAACAACACTGCAAAAATATCAGTATTGGTTGCTATCCACCCAATCGTCATCGTCTGGTCTTCGGATATTAAAAAAAGGAATGCTGCAAGTAAAGAAATTTCATATCTCTTTGACATCTTATTAAACAATAAAAAAACACTAAACGCTACCAGGCTGTGCATGAGAATAGAGATTATGTGTAATGGGATTGATGAATCCCGTCCAAAGATTTCGAATATAACTGAAAAAACCAAAGATGGTAAAGGACGAAAAAATTTACCGTCAGCGTTTGCATCTATCCACCACATTGAATGAAAGCCCGGAAAATCCTCGAAGTTTAACGACCAAAAACCAGTTAAGGTATTATAAGGAATGTTTTCTTCTAAAACAGAAACAAACATAAAATCATCGCTGCTAAAACGTCCGATTGTATAAGGAAGATTAATAATTAATCCTGTTATTACAAAAAAAAGAATTAATTGAGGATAAGAATATTTTTTCGTAAAAAGGTAAGTAATTTTTTCGATCAATGTGGTGAAAAATTTTCTCATATTTTAAAAACTATAAATTCCTATTTTTGTTATCAGTTTTTGCTCCATAAAATAAAAAAGGCGGTTTAAATATCCGCCTTTATAAAAAATCTCTAAACTTCCAACAACATAAATTCTTTAGCCATTGATAATAAAAGATTATCTTAACTGTATTCTTTTTTTTCTTTCAATAAATCAAAAACAACACTTATTAATTGTTTAAAATCAATTGGCTTAGTAATATAACTATTAAACCCAGCTTTTATTATATCTTCTTTGTCTTCCAAAGTAGCCAAGGCTGTCTGAGCAATAAATGGAATTGTTGAATACCTCCTCCATCTTTTTATTATCTCTTTTCTTAAAGAAATTCCATCCCATGGTTCCGGAATCCTTATATCCATCAAAATTGCATCGAACAACTTTCCTCTATTTTGTTTTACAGCGATAATCTCTAATGCTTCATCCCCAGTAGACGCAATAGTTACTTTTGCTGTTTCATCGAGAAACTGTTTCATCATAAATGCAGACACAACATCATCTTCAACAACTAATATATGCGGACAGATATTTTTTAAAATATTTAATTTATTTAGGTTCGACTTATCAATAATTCCTATATTGTTTCTATTTTTCATTTTCCTTTTTACAGGAACTAAATATACCGTTACTTTAGTACCAATACCATGATTTGATTCAAGTTCGATCGTTCCATTCATTAAATCAACCAATCTCCTGGTAATACTCAATCCCAGACCTGTTCCCGGAATTTTATTTGAAAACTCATCTTTCTCCTGTCTGAATGAATCATAAACTTGTGAAATAAATTCTTTGTCAATTCCTATACCTGTGTCAGTTACTGAAAAATAAATCATTCTTTTCTGTTCATCAAATCCAGTTTTTATATCGATCGAACCCTTCTCTGTAAACTTAATAGCATTACTTACTAAATTATTCACAACTTCTGATAAGCGGCTTTCATCTGCTATTACAAACAGATTTTTATCAGTATATGATTTTAAATCAATACCTTTCCCTTCTGCTAAATGACGAAGATGCAGAACAACTTTATTAACAATATCGCAAAGATTACACTCACTAATCGAGATTTCCATTTTATTCGACTCAATCTTACTAATGTCAAGAATATCGTTTATTACATTAAGTAATCCAACACCACTCTTATGAATCGAATCTGCAAAAGCATACAATTTTTTGTTGTTCCGTTTTTCCAGTTCATCCTTAAGTAATTCAGAAAAACCTATTACGCCATTCATCGGTGTTCTAATTTCGTGACTAATATTTGCTAAAAAATTTATCTTTATTAGATTTGCTTCTTCTGCAGATTTTCTTGCTTCTTTTAATTCTTCTTTAGTTAATCTAAAATCAATCAGGGCATCCTGGTATTCTTTTGTTCTTTCATTTACACGTCTTTCTAATTCTTCATTCCATCTTTTTAAAGCACTTTCTGCTATTTTTTTTGTATTAATATTTTCATATATACTCACCAGTTGAACAGGTAAACCCTTCTTATCTCTTTTGAATACACTTGTAATCTTCCTTATCCATTTCCATTGCCCTTTATTATCTTTCAATCTGTATTCAAGTTCATATCTCTGCCCGTCTTTCATGACAGGGATTTTTTGATAAAAATTTCTAACAGCTATTACATCACCTGGATGACATAATTTAGCTCTCTCTTCATCAGAAAGTCCGTTAATTCGTTTAACCTCGTTTTGAGAATAACCATGTGATTCGAGTAGTGATCGATTTTCATAGATAGTTTTTTTAGATTTCAAATCATAAACCGTAATAATCGCCGGTGATGTAGCAGTAATTTTCTCGAAGAGTTGTTTAGTAGCAAGACTTTCCCTCTGGGTTTTTTTATGCTTTGATATTTGCTGTTCTAACTTTTGAACTTTTGTTTTTAAAGCTTTAATCTCATTCAAAAGTTTAGATGATGATTTTATCTTATCTTCCATAATTTGCAAATAAAAAAGATGTTGATTCCCTGAAATTTCTTTTATAGTAGAATCAATTTGGTTATTTTTAAATGTAATTTTTCTTAGTCATAATATCCATTCAATTAAGAATGCAAAATAAATTTGCTCGTATAATTATTCATCACAAGATTCACTTTCTACTATAAATAAAAAAGGCGGACTTAACATCCGCCTTTATTTATAATTACTTTTTGTTGTTTATTTATCTTCTATCAAGAGTCTCGTATCATCACTGCTTCCGTTGACTTCTGTGTAATACATCAACATTCCTTTACTCGGATTTACATTGTAAATACCCGGTATTTGAGCTCTCATGATATATGAGAAGACTTGTTCATCTCCATACATGTAAGTCGCGAAGAATGTTACACGGTTATCACGAATGTCTTTATCTGCATACCACCATCTCCAATAATAATAATCCCAGCCGCTGTAGTTCTGCTCTTCTTCTATAGTAAACGCCCAATCATCTTTCGTTACTTCACATCCTGCAGGAATCGGATCTTCCAGCATGAAGTAATCTAAATTTTGATCCTTCGAGAATACACGTACTTTAACAAATATCATATCTCCCGACTTCACACTCCCGTCAAAATATTTCTTTCTATAAGTTATTTTATCTCCCGAATATGATTCATACTTTTCTAATTTGTAGTATTCTCTCTCTACCCTGAAGCCGTTCTCTCTTGCATATACTTTCTCATCCGTTGTGTAGTAACTCGTATTAGCTGAGAAATATACTTTACCAATACCGGCTTTCTCAATCCGTATATCATTACTACCTGTTTTCAATTTATTACCTTCTATTTTTATCAATTGATCCTTTTCAAAAACATCATCCTTTGTCATATTCTTTTCTATGTATAAATCACCATTGACATACACCTTGACAGAATAATTTGGATCAAGCTCTTTCGATGTTTTTAAATAATCCACCATCGCATAGATTATCATTGCTGTTTCTTGCGTACTTCTCCAGGATAATCCCTGCCGTTGCATCATCAACCATCTGATAATCATGTTCTTCAAATCTGATGTAGGATTAATATTAACTAATGCTTTTAATCCCATCGCTGTTGTTTGAATCTTATCATCCTGCCATCTGTATTTATATTTCTGTCCCTCCCAGTAAGCTGCACCAGCACCGCTTGTCTTCACGTTCTTCTCAAGCTGTGCTAAAACCTCTTGAGCCTTTGTGTCATTACCAATTAGCTTATAAGTCATTGCAATCAGACCTCTTGCATAATCGTTTAATTCTTTCTCTAATAACTTGTCAAGTTCTCTTTCAAAAAGTTCCGTGTCTCTTTCTTCTGCAACAGCGAGAGAGTATAGCACATAAGCTTTTGTTGTAGGGTCCATATCCGTTTCATTCTTAATATGATTTTTCATCGCTGTAATTCCATTCGATATAACATTCGATTTCACTTCGTACCCAGCAGATTTCGCAAGAGTTAAACCATAAACCACATAGGCTGTCATAAATGGTCGTGAACCATCGTTTCTCCACCAACCCCAACCTCCGTCTGAATGTTGAAATCCATATAACCTGTTCAAACCTGCTTCTACCATTTTGGGCAGTTCTTTTTCAGTAGCTTTATTTATCGGAGCATTTAATTCTTTGAATGCATGTGCGACTACTACCGTTGGTAAGAATCTGCTCATAGTTTGTTCGACACAACCGTATGGATAACCTGCAAGTTCATCCAAAGCAGACAACATAGTAGATGCTAACGAAGGAGAAACAGTAAACTGCATTCCTGCACTTCTTATATCCGTTCCTTCGGGGATATAAACTGTCTTATACTCAGTTTTATTCTCATCAGTAAAATCTGCTATCGTGTTTTCTATTAATTTCAATCCCTTCGGTTGTAACGGGACTTTTATCTCTAACGCATCCGACTCTTCATCCGTTAATGCTTCTGCATATAGTTTTGCTTCTCCATACGGTTCATTTACTTTTATCGTCCAATCAAGTCTTTGCTCTGAATTAGATGCAAGTGTGATTGTTTTTTCACTCTCACCAATTAACTCGACATTCTCTGCTTTGAATTTAACATGAGTAGATTTTTCTTTATCTAAATAGTTGTGAATGATAGTTGAGATAACAACTTCATCTTTGTCTTGTAAGAATCTCGGTGTTTCCATTCTTACAAGAAGGTCTTTCCTTGTAATTACTATCTTCGTCATTTGACCGACTTTAGTATCTCCAGTTATGACTCTTGATGTAATCCTCCAGGAAGTCAGGTTGTCAGGATAATCAACAGATACTATGGCATAACCATCAGCATCCGTCCTTGTGTATGGTGACCAGTAAATAGCATCTCTGAAATCTGAACGAACATCGGGTGTAACTAATCCCGTTGTAATATCATCATCACCTTTACCTTTTCTTTTCATTTTCTTATCACTTGTTTTTGGTGCTTCTAAATCTTTCTCTTCCATACCTAATCCATCTAATAAACCGCTTTCAGTCTGAATCTCCTGTTTAACTCCATTACGATAAAGTTCATTAAGCTCCTTATCATTATATAGAGTGATAGTCTTAACCTCTCCCTTCGATAAGCTTATATCCCGTAGATCATCCTTAGTCATCCCTCTATAGTATACGCCAATTGAGTAGTCACCTTCCGGTAATTTAAATTTAAAGTTACCATTTTCATCTGTTGTCGCTGCTTGAAAATCCTCATCTATCACTATTACCGCATTCTGTATCGGGATGTTATTCTTTGTATACAATATTCCTTTCACTGTCGCTAAATCTCTGTCCTTAGTAGAACGAACATTAAACCTCTCGTAAATTGTCATTAACCTCGAATAACCATAATTACTGTTGTATGTATTGAATGCTGTGCTTACCGCAGTGAATGTCGGTCCGAAGAAGAATTTCCTTATATCTTTCGTGTTATCTTCCTTTATGGAATAGATGCTCTCATCTATTATTCCTATCGAGACCTCTGCATCCTTTACAGGGGTGCCTTTATTATCCAGCACTCTTACTTTTAAACCACCGGATTCCTTCGGCTTATATATTAACTTCGAAGGATCTATCTCTACTGTTAAAAAATTATCTTCAGGAATCACCATCAATGGTTTTGATGATGAGTAGAACTGTCCTCCCGATACATAGTTAACACTTATCTCAAAACTCGAAATATATCTGTCGGTTATAGGAATCTCTATCATTTTAGATGTACCCTTAAACTTATCTGCTTTGTAATAAAGTATATCGTCACTCTGTGTCGAAACCAGTACATTCGCATCAGGCACTGTGGTTATGATTAATGCCTTGCATACATCTCCTTTTCTATAGCTATCCTTATCCGTGATAATCTGTATTCCTCCCGATTGATTGTAATACCACCACATGTCCCCTTCTGACACGTAAAAATATGCTTGAGTTGTTATCTCATTAGATCTATCATCTTTAGCTTTGATTTCTACCGTATAAGAACCCTCTGCATTAGATGAAGCAATGTCATAAGTTATAATTCCTTTCCCATCACTCATTGTCTTTCCCGATATTGTAGTTATATAATCTTTCTTTTCTTTCCAATCTCTGCTCCAGGTTCGTTTGTATATCTCAGCAGTAAATTCTGTTTGTACCGGCTTATCCGAAAAGTCATACGACCTTACTTCTATGTTTACTTTTTCACCGGGCTTAAATAAATATTTATCTGCTCTTGCATTTAAATAAAAACCTCCTCTTGTTACGAATGCAGTTGTTGTTCCTGCAATTTCTCGCCTTGACTTATCTACTACTTTTGCCTGTATAATATAACGATAGTCTGTCTCCCTGTCGTACCACCACCAGCGGTAATATTCATCTTCGAACTCGAAATTCTCATCAATCGTGTAATCAAACTCAAACTTTCCATCTTCATCCAGTGTTCCTTCTCCTGAATAAATAAATTCTGCGCCGCTGTATTCATAATTGTCATCTAAATTCGAATAATAATCTTCATACCACCACGCATATTCTGAGAATTTCCACCAAGGCTGGTAGTATCTTACTTTATAAATATTGTATTCAACATCTGCTCCTGCTACCGGACTGCCAAAAAAGTAATTCGCTTCGACAGTACCTGTCAAATTATCCTTACCATAATACTGACTCCTATCTGTTGTTACTGTTACTTTATATTCAGGTTTCTTGAACTGCTCTACTGTAAAAGATGAACTCGATGAATTATTCTCGTCAATAGTTACATAAATGTAATACGCTCCTAATGGTGCTTCTTTATCTATCTTATATGAACCATCAAAACTTCCTATATCATTTGTCCTCAATAACTTCTTGTAGACTTCAGCACCACGTGAATCATTTATCTTTACCGTTATATCTTTATCCGAATATGATTCATATCCAGTTTGTGTTCTTCTTTTTATTGTTCCTTTAAATAATACTTCTGATTCTGTCCTGTAGACCGGCTGGTTAGTGAATACATAGGTATTAAATTTGTCACGTGAATACCCAAAGTATAAATATGGATCTGAAATGACAATGTCTTCACCGTATTGTCCTATAATCAAAGGATACTGGTATTCATTGTTTGCATTTAACACTTCACCCTTAACCTCCTGATAAAAAAGTCCCCCTGAAGTATATCCCTTACCTATCTGTTTTGATCCAATGAAAAAATTGAGATCAGCATTAGATATTGGTTTGCCTGTTTTTCGGTCAACAACATACGCTAACATCGAGGTGTTACCAGCTTTTGATATTACCCCAAGTTGAGATATAATAAACCCGCAATAAGCCACCTTGTTACCTGCAGAAACTTTTATTATATATGCTCCCCTTTCTGATATGTTAATCGGAATCGATTCATTTATATAATAATAACCGTAATCATTCTTTGATTTAATCTTCTTTGTAAACTCTCCTACTTCATCCGCAAGAAATGTGAGATTCGTACTATCCTTTCCAAGTACATCTATATTATACCGTGAGGTCTGCTTAGAATAAAAATCCTTAAGGTTGTTTATTTTATATATCTGTATTTTGAAAGTAACCTTCTGATGCTTCTTTTCCTGTGTATAATCATACGAATAAAGGTTGATAGAAATTTCTTCTCCAGGGAAATAAAGATTGTTCGTAGATATGTTGTAATTTATATCTGGTTTGTCATTTGTTGAACTGTATGAATATGTGTTTTTTCCTGTAATGAATAGCATCGATACTGTAAGAATCAGTATCAATAACGAATTTGATGTTAGCGCTTTCATGACTTTTGGTTTATAGTTTTAAAATAAATTAATTAAATTTCAAATTTACAAATAAGCTCATTTGTCTTTTTATATTCATTTAAAATTTATTAGTTCCGAAGAGTGTCTTCTTTTTGATAATTTGTGTCTACTTTATAAAAATAGTTTTGTTTAAATTTATCTCAAAAAATGTTAGACGATTTAGTTAAAGAACCATTCCTTGGTTTTCAACCTGAATGTTTAGAATTTCTGAATAAGCTGCAAAATCCCCAATATAATAATAAAAAATGGTTTGATAAAAACAGGGAGATATATGAAGTATATTTAAAAATACCGATGCGAGTTCTCATAGATGCACTATCTGTAGAAATTAAAAAAATCGACCCCAATATAGTAGTTAATTACAAATCTATATTTCGTATAAACCGTGATATAAGGTTTACTAAAGATAAAACACCTTACAAATCACATTTTGCTGCCTCATTTTGTTTCGATGTTATAAAGAAACCCGATTTGCCTCAATTTTATTTTCACTTTAGCCCAACAGAATTTTTAATTGCAGGAGGTCAGTACAGTTCTGATCTTCAAAAATTGAAAAGTATCCGAAATGAAATATATACAAATTACTACGGGTACAAAAAGATTATTTCAAATAAGAAATTTGTAAAAACTTATAAAAATGTGTTAGGTGAAAAAACCACAAGACTACCGAAGGGTTATGAAAATATTGAAAAAAAGAAATCCAATGAATCATTAATTGATACATTGAAAATGAAACAATTCTATGTAGATGAATATCATAAACCTGATGTGATTTACGATTCATCATTAATAGAGCTTATTACAAAAAATATAAGACTAATGTACGACTTTGTTAAGTTTCTTCACAATGCTATAATATAGAAATATCAAAATTGAAAAATCTAAAAATTAACGGACTGAATACAACTGATTATGGAGGTAATGCAGCACCACTTATTTTTGTTCATGGATTCCCTTTAGACAACCGCATGTGGAATGAACAGGTCGCATTCTTTAAAAATAAATTTCATGTAATAACCTACGACGTAAGAGGACTTGGTCAAAGCATTAGCAATAATAATCAATTCACAATGGAGATGTTTGCAAATGACCTCCTTCATATAATTGATCATTTCCAAATTAACAAAGCTAACGTTTGTGGTCTTTCTATGGGGGGGTATATTACACTTAGAGCTTTAATAAAAAATCCCGAAAGATTTAATTCTGTAATTCTTGCTGATACAAGAGCAGAAAAAGATGATAATCAGGGATTATTAAAACGTTCTAATGTTGTAACTCAAATTCAATCAGGTAACAAAGAAGAATTTTTAAAATCATTCTTACCAAAACTCTTAAATAAAAATAATTTTAAGAATGACAAATTAAGAAATTTTCTTGCTGAAATGATGAATGAACAAAACGATGAAGGGATTTGTGGAAACATGATTGCAATGGCAACACGAACTAATGCAATTGACGAGCTAAATAAAATAAACATACCTGCACTTATTATAGTAGGTGAAGATGATGAGTTAACACCCCTGAATTATTCTAAGAATATGAACCATGCGCTTAACAATTCAACTTTAATGATAGTACCTGATTCAGGGCACATGAGTAATCTGGAGAGCACGGAAATTTTTAATGCAACAGTTTACAAATTCTTAAGCAAGTATACATAATTCAAAATAAATTATTAACTATAATTACTTTTACGATATTTTATATACTCATAATTACCATCACCGGTAGAAACCATGAAAATAAAAGTTGAACATAAACCGCGAATTGAAAAAATATTAAGACCTTTCCAGAGATTTTTTATAACTCAAGCATCTGGTGGACTAGTATTGCTCGTTTGTGCTGTAGTTGCAATCGTTTGGGCAAATTCACCATGGGGAGAATACTATGACAAAATTTGGCATACAGATATCACGATTGGAATTAAGGATTTTATCCTTACACAGACATTACATTTTTGGATAAATGACGGATTGATGGCTATTTTTTTCTTCGTTGTTGGTCTTGAAATAAAAAGAGAGTTGATTGTAGGAGAGTTATCATCTTTTAAGAAAGCTACCCTTCCAATTGCAGCTGCTATTGGGGGTATGCTCGTTCCCGCTGCTATATATTCTGCATTAAATTATGGAACTGATTCAATCCATGGGTGGGGTATACCGATGGCTACTGATATTGCTTTCGCAGTAGGTATAATCGCACTTTTCGGTGATAGAATTCCATTGGGACTTAAAGTTTTTTTAACAGCACTCGCTATAGTTGATGACCTTGGCGCTGTTCTTGTCATCGCAATATTCTATACCTCTGATCTGTATCTTACAAGTCTTTTAATAGGTGGAATAATATTTATTGCTCTCATTGTATGCAATCGGTTATATATAAGACACCCGATTGTATACTTAATATTGGGAATCGGGTTATGGTTTGCTTTTTTAAAATCCGGTGTGCATGCAACATTAGCAGGTGTTATAGCTGCTTTCACAATCCCCGCTAAAGCAAGAATAAATTCTAAAAAATATGTAGATAAAGGTAAAGAAATTCTTAAGGAACTCGAATTATCTAATAACATTGGAGAAGATGTACCGGCAACGAAAGAGTTTAACTCTGCTGTTTTTCATTTAGAATCCATCTCTCGTAAAGTTTTATCTCCGATGCACAGACTCGAACACAAACTTACTTACTGGGTAGCATTTTTCATTATGCCCATCTTCGCTTTGGTGAATGCTGGATTGAAGATTGAATCGGAATTATTATCGAATATTCTCAGCCCTATCAGTTTAGGAATAATTCTTGGATTGATTGCCGGGAAACAGGTTGGGATTCTATTATTCTCATGGCTCTCAATTAAATTTAAGATTGCAGTACTACCTTCGGGGACAACATGGAACAAACTTCATGGAATCAGTGCCGTTGCAGGTATAGGATTTACAATGTCACTTTTTATAGCTGGACTCGCATTCGATAACATTCTTTATTTGCAGGAGGCAAAACTCGGGATTTTAATTGCTTCTACTCTTTCCGGGATTATTGGTGCAGTTATTTTAAAAATCGGTAAAGATCATAAACAATCTTAACAAATTTTATCTTAATCATACATACTGAATATAATTAAACGTGTCTTACGACAAAGAAATATTACATAATACATTCCAAAATTTATTTTACTTCAAATTTTCCGAAAATATTTCAAGCATCGATGAAATTATTCCAGATTCTTCCGACCGTAAGATTTTTAGATTAAAATCAGAACACAAAAAATGTATAGGAATTTATTATGAAGGAATCAATGAGAACAAAGCGTTTATCAACTTCTCCAAAGCATTAAAAAGAATTGGGCTTAATGTTCCCGAATTTTATTGTGTATCAACTGACAACAAATATTACATCATTGAAGACCTCGGAAATATGAATCTCTATTCATTCTCTAAACAAAAATATATAAAAAGGGAAGAGTTGATATGGTTTTATAAAAAAGCACTGAAAGATCTCACCGAATTTCAAATTCGTGCTGCTGACAAATTAGATTTTGATCTTTGCTATCAGACAAAGAAACTGGATCGAACCCAATTCGAATATGACCTGATCAAATTTCAAGAGTATTATTTAAAAAAGTTTTTTATCTCTCAAGATGAATCATTAATTAGTAAAGCGTTCGAAGAAATACTGAATAAGATTCCTGATAATAACAAGGAATATTTTGTTTACAGGGATTTCCAACCAAGAAATATTTTAATCAAATCAGGAGAATTATATTATATTGACTATCAATCAGGTCGGTTAGGTCCTCTGGAATATGATCCTGCATCTTTTTTATACTCGAGTAGCATTTTCATAAATGAAAATGACCGTAAGAGGCTTTTATATTATTACTTAAAAGAACTTAAGAAGAAAGTAAGTGTCAACACTGATACATTTATTGATAATGTTTATAATTTTGCCTTATTAAGATTATTACAGGTATTGGGAAGTTACGGATATAATTTTGATAGGAAAAAGAATAGTGATATACTTTTTAAAATTCCAAAAGCTCTTAAAAATATTGAAAGTATAATTACACAGTTTGAAAATAAATACATTCTTAAATTTCTCATGAACTTGCTTGATCCTGAGAACTCTGTTCGTTTAAACTAAACTTAAATGCTACTCATACCTCAAAGCATCGATCGGATTAAGCTTCGCTGCTTTGTAAGCCGGGTACACACCAAAAATTATTCCAACAGCCGAACATACAATTAAACCAATTATCACCCAATCAACAGGAACTACAACTGGCGATTCCAAATAAATTCCTACTAAATTTCCTGTTAGTATTCCAAGACCAATTCCGACCAGTCCACCAAGTTCACAGAGAATCACTGCTTCAATCAGGAACTGTATTAATATACTTCGGTTCTTTGCCCCGATAGCTTTCCTAATCCCAATCTCCTTTGTTCTTTCCGTAACCGAAACAAGCATTATATTCATTATTCCAACACCCGCTGCAACTATTGAAATAAACGATATGAAACCTGCACCGTACTTGAAATATTTTGTAAAGTCGTTCACTGTATTTATCAATGACTCATTCGAAAATATCTCAAAATTATTTTCCTTACCGGGTTTTACTTTCCTGATTACTCTCAATACATTTGAAACATGTTCGACAGTTTCATTAAAAACTTCTTTATTCTCTGCTTGAATAGCTATATGAAGAGAACGATTATTTTTCCCATAAATCTGATGCATCTTTGTCATAGGAATTAAAGCAAAATTATCATTGCTTTCCCCGAACGCTTCCCCTTCCCTTTCGAATATTCCTATTACTCTGAATTGGTGCTTATCTATAACAATGTTTTTACCGACAGGATATTCGTTTGGGAATAGTTTATCTACAACATCGAGTCCAATAACAGCTACATTACTTGCATTGTCCAAATCTGCATCAGTAATAAATCTTCCATACTTTATCGTTTTATTATTACACTCAAGATAATCAGGTATAACTCCACCTACAAAATTATTAGGATTTGTTTTTTCCCTATCTGTTTTTATGATTTTGTTATAAACATAATCTTCGAGAGACATATACTTATACAACGTTGCTGTTTCCATTAACCTCACTCCTTGTTCATAAGTTATGTCCGGTCTGTTTCGGTATTTTCTTCTACTGCCTGGACCTCCAATCTGTATGGCAGGATATTTTTGTATTTGAAAAGTATTACTTCCTAAAGCACTTAATCCTCCTTCGATACCAGCCTGAAGTGCATTCAATAATGTCATTATAGCAATGATAGAAAATATTCCAATGATAATTCCAATTAGCGTAAGTGTAGCTCTTAGCTTGTTATTTCTTAACGTATTTAGTGAAAGTTTTATTAATTCTAATATTGCCATTAACGATGATTATATTACTTTAAAAATTCGCAGTCTTTTATTCATATCTTAATGAATCTACCGGATCCATTTTCGATGCATTGTAAGCGGGAAAGAAACCTGCTACTATTCCAAATAGAAGTGAAATAAATATAGCTAATACTACAACCCATAAAGGCATTGCTGTCGGTAAAACAAATGCATCTAATAAAAGACTTATCGGGAAAGAAATCATAATTCCTATCACACCGCCTATTAAACATATTGTGCCGGACTCTACTAAGAATTGCAGTAGAATTGTTCGCCGTCTTGCTCCAATTGCTTTTCTAATACCAATCTCTTTTGTTCTTTCTTTAACAGAGACAAACATTATATTTGCAATCCCAACAGAACCCACAATTAATGCTAAGGATGTAATTAGAGTCCCGATTATTTTAATTAATGATGTGAGCTGTTCGTATGTACTTTTAAAAGCTTCCTGCTGATTGACGCCAAAATCATCTCGCCCGCCATAAGGTATTTTCCTTGTCTTTCTGAATATTGCTGTTATTTCTTGTTTTGTTTCCTCCATATTGTCCATATCTGCAGCCTTAATTTCAATGCTAATTCCCCTCTTGTTGCCAAACAATCGGAAAAATCTATCGATTGGAACAATAACCCTATTATCTAAACTGAACAGCCCAAGCAGACTCCCCTGTTTTTCAATTACTCCGACAATTCTGAATGAATAATTTCCTATTTTGATTGACTTGCCTAAAGGGTCTGCATTTGGGAAAAAAGCATCACGTATATCCGTTCCTATCAAACATACCGGGTTACCTCCCTGGGATTCTCTTTGAGTAAAAAATCTGCCTTCATCCATATTCACATTATGTACGAACTGATAATCATAGGTAGTTCCAAGTGTGTACACGGTATACAGGACAAGGTCTTTATATTTTAAAGTTTTCATTGTACCGGCTGTTGGACACATTACTTCTGATGTTTGAGAAAGTCTATCTAAAAAATCAAATTGGGACATAGTAATATCTTTTCTATTCCGGTAAACCTCAAAATCTTCTTTCCCAAACCATTCGAATTTCTGAACGTAAAATACATCCGCTCCGATAGCAGATATACTATTTTCAAAGGCTCTGTTAATTCCCTCAATCGCTGTTTGCATCAACGTTACAGCTGTAATTCCAATTACAATCCCAAGTGTTGCTAATAATGATCGCATCTTATTAGCAGAAATAGCTTTCAATGCCATTAGAAAGCTCTCTCTTATTTCGATAAATAACCTCAATCTTTAATTTCTGATAAATCTTTTGAAATGTGATTATCCAGTATACTTTCATTTGGATAGTCTTCTTCTATTAATCCATCTCTTAGCTTAATTATACGGTTTGTATGCTTTGCAATGAAATCCTCGTGTGTTACTACTATTATTGTATTTCCTTTTTTACTCAATTCATCAAAAAGCAGCATTATCTCCTCTCCTGTTTTCGTGTCAAGATTACCGGTCGGTTCATCAGCAAGTATTAAAGAGGGATTGTTTACAAGTGCCCTTGCAACGGCAACTCTTTGTCTTTGTCCTCCGGAGAGTTCATTCGGTTTGTGAGTCATCCTGTCGGCAAGACCAACGTTATACAGAGCCTCTTCTGCTCTTTCTATGCGTTCTGTTTTAGGAAGACCGGAATAAATTAATGGTAATTCAACGTTGTGCAGAGTGTCACTCCTTGCCATTAAATTAAAAGTCTGGAAAATGAAACCAATTTCCTTATTCCTTATTTCCGCAAGTTCATCTTCACTCAATTCATTCACATTAGTTCCATTTAATATATATTCCCCTGAAGTTGCTGTATCTAAGCACCCGATAATATTCATTAATGTTGATTTTCCTGAACCCGATGGACCCATTATTGCAAGATATTCAGTTTTATAAATATCAAGATCAATACCATGAAGAGCATAAAGCTCCTCCAAACCCATTTCATATTTCTTTATGATTTTCTTTAACTCAATTATTTTTTTCATTTAATCGTAATAATTATTTTATAACATTATTTAATTCCTGTTAATCTTCTTTCCTGAATCTTTTCTTTTTTTCATTATTGATTTTCACTTTCATATCATCTTCAAGTTCGGTGTTAATTGCTTTAAAAGGTCCCTTAATTATCTCTGAACCTTCTTGCAAACCTTCGGTTATTTCAATATAAAAATCATCACTGATGCCTGTTTTAATGTCTCTTTTCATTGCATAACTATTCTCTACTATGAATACAATTTCCTGAGGCTTCTTTCTCTTCATTAATTTATCTTCATTCTCTCTTGAAAGATTTTCCGGAACATCCTCATCTTCACCTCCAAATCCTTCTTTTCCAAATTCACCAAATCCTTCTTCCCTAACCGTTACCGATTGTATTGGAACTGCAAGAACATTTTCTCGTTTTGCTACTTCGATATCCGCAGTACAGCTCATGCCAGGTCTGAGATCAATGTCTTTATCAATTATTCTTATTTTAACAATGAAATTAACAACCTCATCCTGAGTACCAAGACCGGTGGTCGTTGCTGAATTAGCAATTTCGTAAACATACCCCTTTAATATTTTATCCGGGAATGCATCTACCTCAATCCTAGCAGTATCACCTATTTTTATAAATGAAACATCAGTCTCACCCACTTCTACCTGGCATTCCATCTTTGTAAGGTCTGAAATTGTCATAATATTCGAACCTACATTAAAACTCGTCCCCAAAACTTTTTCACCCATTTCATTATTCAGTTGAGAGACTGTACCATTAATAGGAGAATAGATTGTTGTCTTTGAAAGATCATATCTAACAGATTGCAGTGATGCTCTCTGTTGATTTATCTGTGCTTTCGTTGTATTCATCCTTGCTATAGTCTCATCAACATTTGCCTGTGCATTGTCGAGTTCGCTTTGAGACGCCAATCCCTTATCATAAAGTTCTTGATATCTTTGTAGTTCAATTTCATATTTTCTTAACGTAACTTCCTGTGATTCTAATGTTCTCTGCTGAACTCGTACACCTGCTGTTTGCTGCTGGAGTTGAGGATAATATGCATCCGGATTGATTTTAACGAGAACATTTCCCTTTTTAACTTCATCACCTTCCTTAAAAGGCAACGAAACTATTTCGCCACTTATCTCAGCACTTATGTTTACCTCAGTTTCGGATTGTACTTTACCGGTAGCTGTTACAACCTGAGTGATATTTCTTTTTGATACCTTCTCAGTTTGCACTTCTATTTCCCTTTCTTTATTACTCGAAACAATTACAGATATTATAATTAATAATACAACAAAGATAATTATTCCAAAAATAATTTTTTTCTTCTTACTCTTTTTTTTCTTCTTCTTAACCGTTGGTAATGGTTTATTTGTAATTACTGAATCTGTCATTTTATACTATAATTATTAGTTTATATTATTTGAATAATATTTCAAATTATTAATACTTGAGCTGCCCTGTGTAATAATCGATCAGCTTTTTTGCGATTAAGAAATTGTATACCGAATTTATCTTTTCTAACCTGAGATTGTTTAACTTCGTTAAAGCGGTTTGGACATCAAGTACCGTAGCAAGACCAACCCTGTAACTCTCTTCAGAGAGTAGCTTGTCTTGTTCGGCTGAAACGATATTTGTCTCCAGTATTTCAATTTGCTTATAAGCAGTCTCAAGATCTAAAACTGCTTTTTTAATTTCCGATTTAATTTGTAGTTCTAAAAATTTTAAATCTTCTGATTTTTGTTTTATATTCACTTCAGCAATTTGTTCATTCACATCAAGATTAAATCCCTGAAATATTGGGTAGTTTAACGATAATCCATAAGATGCAACTCTTGTATCTGTAATTTCGGATACTGCATTTCCACTCAAATTATAATTTCCGAATGCAGATAAAGTTGGAGCGAATAAATTTTTCTTTGCAATGCTTAGTTTCGTTTGGTATATCTTAATATCTTGTATACCTTGCTTGTAATCATACCTGTTTCTAATCGCATTGTTAACTAATTTATTAATATCGCGATTGTTATCCAAAATCAATCCGAGCTCTTCTTTCGATAAATCTGGTTTAATACCTTGAGGGTCAACGGTAAATTCCTTATTTACGTCTTCATTCATAACAAGCAATAAATCAACTTTCGATTTTCTAAAATCATTCTTCGATTGCTCAAGACTTAATTCATTTTGTGCAACCTGGACTTCCTGTTTATAAACATCTGCAATTGTTTTCTTCCCAACATTATAGTATTCCTTAATTTTCTCTAATTGTGCTATAGATTCAGAAAGATTATCTTCATTAGTTTTTACAACCTGTTCCTTTTTTAATACTTCGAAAAAATATTGATTCACAGATATAACCAAACTGTTTTTTTCGCGCTCAAGACTTAATCTTAGTGAACGCTCGTTTTCATTTTCAAGATCGACTCTTTCATAATTGGCAAATCCATCGAAGAGTGTAACATTGGAATTTAATGATAGATTGAAATTATCCTGCGTCATATCCTGATCACCAATTGTTATTGGAATTCCATTTTGAAAAAATGTTCCACCTTTTGAAAATGTGTGAGACCTGTTCCAACCCGCAGAAAAGCTTAGAGATGGAAATAAATCACCTTTAGTAGATTTGGTGTTATGTTTCTGAATTTGAAGGTTATTCTTTATTGTTTCGATTGATGAATTATTACTCAATGCTGTTTGTACGGCTTCATCAAGATCGAGTCTTTGCTGTGAAAAAATTAGATTTGGTATTGTTAATATGAATGCAGATAAAAAAAATAATTTCTTCATTAGTTTCTCATTTAAATTGACGTTTCAGTTATTGATAATGTATACTATTAAATTTAGACGTAAACAACTGTGTTTAGTTTCAGTTATTTATTTCTAAAGAATACTAAACTAATCAAAATATTTTACAAATTCATCTTAAATACTATGAGAAAAGAGATACCAATTTTTGTTTCGTAATAAATTTAATTTCAATTTCTTTTTACATATTATTCGTTCACATTCATATTAATGTAACATACAGGATAAAAGAAAACATTCATAAAAATTAACATAAAAATTTAAAACATGGTTTACATAACAAGAAAAGAACACTTCTCATCATCACATCAACTTTTTAATCCAAATCTTAATGCTGAAAAAAACAAAGCAATTTTTGATAAGTGTTATAATATTCATGGTCATAATTACTACCTCGAAGTAACACTCGCTGGTGAGCCAAGTCCGGAAAGTGGATACGTTATGGATTTCAAAGAAATGAAATCAATTATTCATGAAGAAATTATAAATAAAGTCGACCATACACACCTTAACGATTTAGAAATGTTTAAAGGTAAAATACTGACTGCAGAAATTATTGTGAAAATATTTTGGGACATATTAGAAAATAAATTGAGAAGAGAAAATTCCAGATTGTACTCATTGAGATTGTATGAGACAGATAATAATTATGTCGAATATAAAGGTAGTGCTTCTTAATAATGACAATCAACGAATTAAAGTATTACGAAAACCTAAAAAGAAAAAAATTTAGAGACTCCGAAGACCTCTTTTTAATTGAAGGAATACATTTAATTGAGGAATGTCTTAAATCAAAATATTACAGCGAGTCATTTAAAAAGATAATTATCAGGAATGGTTTTGAAAACCACAAGGTTTTAAAAAAAATTCAAACTGCCCCAGGTAACATTGAAACTGTTTATGTAGAAAAAAATAAATTTAAAAAGCTTTCTGAAACAGTCAACACTCAGGGAATAATCGGAGTTGTTCAAAAAACATCTTTAAAAAGAAAATCAAAAAGGAAAAATTTAATCGTCTCATTGGACAACATAAATGACCCTGGGAATCTTGGTACTATCATAAGAACCTGTTATTGGTTTGATGTCGATGAAATTATAATCAGCAAACAATCCGTTGAATTATTTAATTCAAAGGTTATAAGGGCTTCTCAGGGGGCTCTGTTTAATATAGCAATTAAAGAAAATATAGATCTCTCTGAAGAACTGAATATGCTTAGCTCTGAAGGTTATCAAATATTTTTAGCAGATTCATATGGGAAAAAACTGTTGAGCGATTTGAACTTTGATAGTGATGAGTGTGTTGTTTTCGTTTTTGGAAATGAAGCACATGGATTATCAAAAGCATTAAAAAAGTCAAAGAGTTTTAACACAATTCGTATCAAAAGAATTACAGATTGCGAATCTTTAAATGTCGGTGTGAGTGTTGGAATCTTTCTCAACAGCTATCGTAATTGAAATAAAAATCTGTTCTACAGATTTTATATCAGTGGTAAAAACCCCCTCGATCAAATAAAAAGCCCTCACTCTAACAGAAAAGTGAAGGCTTTTAAAATAAAAAACTCGAACTTACTTCATAAGTAACATCTTCTTCGTATCGGTAAAGTCACCAGCATTAATCTTATAATAATAAACTCCCGAAGCTAAATTTCGTGCATCAAAAATTACGAAATGATTTCCGGGATCTTGCTGGGGTTTATTAAATATAGTAACAACTTTTCCTAACATATCAAAGACCGTAATCTTAACATCTGATTTATGAAGTATATTATAATCTATTCTTGTCGTTGGATTGAATGGATTCGGATAGTTTTGAGATAATTCGTATTTATTAGCGTTCTCATTACTATTCCCAACTCCGGTAACAGAAGGACTTACATAAACAGTAACTGTTCTTTTGTGAACAGGTGTACCGTTTGAACCTTTACCCGTTACAGTAATCGTATATAATCCAGTCGTAACACCACCTGTTGCAGTAACTCTCATTGGTTTATTCTGCGGAGGTGAAGGAAGTGTATTTCCATTCGGAAATGCAATAGTCAATGTACCACTCCCTGGATTAGGTGCATATGTTGCTGTAAAAGTAGTTACATCGCTGTATCCTTTTACACTCGGAATAGCAAATCTAAAATCAACACTTCCATTGTTTGCGTTTAAACTATCTGTTGCCGGATAGACACGCATTCCAAAGTCAGGGTAATAAGCAACAAAGCTTGAGAAAGAGCCGTATCTGAAATCAGTCCAGTTAACCATCGATGTCTTCGAGTTGGAAGTTATTGATGTATAATCTCCCTGGTATCTTGGATTTCCACCACCACCACAAGTTGGGCAATTTATTCTCATCTTCTGATTCGAAATCTGCTGGTTTGTTGCAAACGATACTCCACCATTATCAGAATGTGTAGCATAGATCAAAGCACTATCTGACGTTGGAGTATCTCTTGTATCCATAAACTGAATATAAAGCCTTCCCGTAGTGATATCACACCAGGGTGCCGGCTGGAATTGATAATGGTTTTGTGAACTTGGATCATCATTGACGACAACTCCTGAAGACCATGATGTACCTCCGTTATCAGAATATCTGCAGTAAACATCAGACTTGTTTCCGTTTCCGGGAGGATTGTTCGTAGCATAAACTAAATAAAGTCTTCCCCTGTGTGGTCCATTGCTGTTATCCGCAGTTATAAACGGATATGGTCTTAATCTCATACCCTGGATTGAGTTTCTACCACCTACAGCAGTTCCTAAATAACCGGAAAAATTCTGTGCAGACATCATTGTGAAACTCGCACCACCATTTGTAGATCTATAAAAGATATAAGTAGAAGCAAAAGCACTTCCGGAATTACCGACTGCAAAAACAGTACCACCATTTGTACTTCCGTTCGGACCTACACATACCATTGCTCCAGGTAATGGGCTGTAGGAAAATGTCAAAGATCCACCAAACGAAGCACCTAAGTTTGTACTTCTTTTAAAATTCGCACCACTGAAACTACTGTTCGTCATGATTGTATAGATGTAATTAGCGTAAGGACCTCCAGTCTGAACTGCAGCCATCCAGTTTTTATCTCTGCCTGTGTTTCCGTAAACCCACGACTGCCAGGTTTGTCCATTATTTGTAGATTTGATAATTTTTGTACCTGATATTGAACCATACATGTTTTCATAATACAGGTTACCTGCACCATCATACGCTGTTGTTGGATCTCCTCTTGGTGTTGAACCGAAACTAGGAACAGTTGAAGCCCAGTCATAACCATTTTGTGTATAATGAGGTCCGTTGATATTATACGCACAAAAGAACTGTAAAGGATTGTTTGGGTTTGCTGATATGTGGCACTCTGCAAAATCAGTTCCAATGTTGAAATTATCATAATCACCTACTGTCACCGGTGCCATCGGAGATTGTATCGTCGGCGGAAGATTATCGTACATACCCGGAGGAATGCCGTCTACTCTCGGATCATCTACCTGACCAAAAATTGTGTAAGACAACCCGAGAAAAATAATTAAAGAAAGTATCTTCAAAAGATTACTAACTTTTAGAAGAGAACGAAATTTCATAATTTAATTTTTTTAGTTAGTAAAAAATAATTGAGAGTATAGTGTTAATTTTATTAAAAAGCAATTAATAATATTCTTTCCTTAAAACTAATTAAATTACATAATAGTTCTTCTAAAAACTATCTATAAAAAAGCTTCCAGAAATCTGAAAGCTTTTAACAAAATGTTAATAAAATAAAATTCACAAACAGCCAGCACAATCTTATGTTTCACTTAATGATCTCTGCCTACTGTAGATTGAATAAATATGAGATTATTTCAATAATAACATCTTTTTAGTATCAACAAAATCTCCAGCACTAAGCTTATAGTAATAAACTCCCGAAGCTAATTTATTAGCGTTGAAAATAACGTGCTGCTTTCCGGGTGCTTGCTTTCCGCGGTTCATTTCTGTTACAACTCTGCCCATCGCATCGTAAACAGTTATTCTTACACTCGATTCCTTTAATAAATTATACTCTATTCTTGTTGTAGGATTAAACGGATTTGGATAATTCTGATACAATTCATACTTATTTACAATCTCAGTAGAATTTGATGTACCTGTAACTGACGGTCTAACATATAATGTCACAAATCTCTGGTGAACAGGTGTTCCATTCGGACCTTTCGCAGTTAAAACAGCATTGTAAGTTCCGGGTGTTACGTTGTTAGCACCTATTCTTGATTTTCTATACCCGGGGAATGAACTCAAGGTACTTCCCATAGGATATGTAACAGTGAAATTTCCGGATGGTGGTGTCGGAGTGAACTGTGTAACAAATGTTACTGTGTTTCCCCATAATTTAACGGATGGGACATTTAAAACAACAGTTATCGAACCGTTTACAGAATTTAAACTGTCTGACGTTGGGCTAACAGTAAAAGCAAAATCGGGAAAGTAGGCAGTATAACTCCCAAAGTTTCCGTTTCTGAAATCTGTCCAGACTAACATCGATGTAATTCCATTAGATGCAATACCATTATAATCGCCTTCGTATCTCGGTGTACCGCCTCCGGGACACGTTGTGCAATTGATTTTCATCTTTTTATTAGATATTCGTTGATTCGCCGCGAACGATACACCCCCGTTATCTGAATAAGATGCATAAATATAGGCGCTGTCATGCGTGGGAGTATCACGTGTATCCATCCACTGAACATATAACCTGCCTGTAGTTTTATCACACCATATCGCAGGATGCCACTGGTGATTATTTTGAGTACTAACATCGTTGTTTACTTTTACTGCGTTAGACCATGTTGAGCCCTGATTCACTGAATACCTGCAGAAAATATCCGGTCTGTTTCCATTACCTGGAGGATCGTTAGAAGCATATACACAATATAACCTACCACGGTAAGTTCCATAACTATTATCCGCTGCTATAAAAGGATAAGGTCTTGTTCTCATATTCTCGACTGTATGTCTTCCATTTACATTACTGCCAACATAATTTGCCCAATTTTGTGAAGACCTTAGTGCAAAAGTGGCTCCACCATCTAAAGATCGATAAAACCTGTACGTAGATGCGAACGTGCTGCCCGAATTACCAACGACGTAAACAGCACCTCCTGATATACCCGTAGGACCTACACAGGGCATAGTACCGGGCAATGGACTAAATGAAAAAGAAAACGTTGAGGAAAAACTTGCACCCCTGTTTGTACTTCTTACCATGTTTGCACCACCTACGCTGTAGTTTGTCATTGTGGAATAGACATAATTTGTATAAGGACCAGCCGTTTGATCTGCACAAATCCAATTCTTATCATTGCCAAGATTCGCATTTACAATTGTAAACCAGGACAGACTATTATTATCCGAACGGGCAACCCTCGTTCCCTGAATTGAAGAACCGTACATATTTTCATAATATAATCTTCCTAAACTATCGTAAGCAGTCACCGGATCTCCTCTCGGGCCGGAAAATGGAGGATTATTAGTTGCAAAAAAATAACCAAGAGTTGTATAATGAGTTCCATTAATATTAAAAGCTGTAAAGAATGCTTTAGGATTCGTCGGATTAGCTGATATATGCCCTTCCGCAAAATCAACTCCCATATCAAAATTATCGAATCCATCTATGGTAACAACTGTCGGTAATGGTGTCACTTTAGGTGGAATCTGGTCTAAATCCTGGTAAGGAACCTGGTCGAGTAAAGGATTATCATAATCACTGAAAATATTAGTCGAATAACTTAAGATCACTAATAAACCAAATAGACTTAATACAATACAAAATTTTAATATTGATATTTTATTCTTCATGATAAATCTCCTTAATTTTAAGGTTTAAGTTAGTTTAATATTTTTTACTGTAAAAAACAAAATAATTATTAAAGTACGGTAGTAAAGTAACTATAGCTTACTGACTATATTAATTCTTTTTTTAAAATTTGAAGTGCCATTTGAACAGCTCTGATTTTATTTCTTTCTCTTATATTTCCAAACATAAATACCCTTCCGTAAGTTTTGGATTCATCTGAATATCCAATCCATACAAGTCCAACAGGCTTTTTGTCAGTTCCGCCAGATGGTCCTGCAATTCCGGTTATTGAAATGCCAATATCAGTTTTCAATACATTCCTAATTCCATATGCCATTTCTCGTGCAGTTTCCTCACTTACGGCACCGTGCTTTTCAATCGTATCTTTGTTTACTTTTAAAATATTTATCTTTACATCATTCGAATATGAACAAACACCTCCTGCATAGTATTGAGAACTGCCACTGACATCAGTAATTCTCGAAGATAATAATCCTCCTGTACACGACTCTGCAACTGCAAGTGTAATACCCTTTTTCAAAAGTAAATCTCCTACTATTTTTTCTAAAAGAGAATCATCAGTACCATAAATATATTTGTCAGCTTTTTTATTTAGCACTTCTTCAATTTCCTTGATTTTTTTATCCGTTGTGTTTTCATCATTTGCTTTTACATCTATTCTTAGTCTCACTCCTTTAGGAGATGGAAGGAATGCAAGATTACTGTCTCCTATAAATCCTTTTACATCACCAATTAACTCTTGTAAGCCAGATTCACTAATGCCTGTTGTAAGTAGTGATTTGCTCTTTAATACGTAATTTATTTTTGATGCAAATTTTTTTCGAAGCAAAGAAAGGACGGATTTATCTATCATTGCTTTCATTTCAAACGGAACACCGGGCAATGCAATTATAACACGATCATTTCTTTCAAACCACAATCCGGGAGCAGTTCCGATATCATTCCAGATTATTTTCGAATTCTTTGGAACTGTTGCCTGTTCTACATTAGATTCGGGTATTTTAATATTTCTTATCTTGAATAAATCATTAATGTGTTCGAGAACTTTCTCATCTATAATTAATTCATCTTTAAAAAAATTTATTAAAACAGGTTTTGTTATGTCGTCGTGAGTTGGACCTAAACCACCGGTAATAATTGTTACATCAAAGTTTTCGACTGAATCAACCAACTCTGCGATAAGCTCTTTTTCACTGTCAGGTATTGTCACTATCCTTTTAACAGGCAATCCTATAGAGTACAAACGGCTACTGATAAACGCTGCATTGGAATTTGTTATTTGCCCAATTAATATTTCATCACCTATCGATATTACTTTAGATATCAACATGTATTCTATCTATAAACCTTTAGTTAAAAAATTGTTTTGCAAAATTTATTATAATACAAGATAAAATCCCAGCATATATACCTGCGATTACATCATCCATCATTATTCCAAAACCGTTTTTCAATTTGTCAAAATATTTTGCAGGTTGTATTTTTGTGATATCAAAAAATCTGAATGCTACGAAAGCCAGTGAAAAACTAAATAAAGTAAGATTCAAATTCATTGAATTAAATAAACTACTCATGATAAAAACTGTAATCCACATCCCAACGATCTCATCGATTACTACGACAGAAGGGTCATCTCCATATCTTTTAATCATATTCCCTGAGACAAAAACCCCGATAATAAAACATGCAATAATTATTGGCAATAATACAATCGATTCTAAGAAACCCGGAATCAAAAAAAACAATATCGCAAACAAACTACCAAATGTTCCACTTGCTTTAGGAATATACCCAACGAACATTCCACTCGAAAGCATTTTACTAAAGAAATCAACTTTTATATTCGGATTAACGATTGTTTTTACTTTTGTGAATTTCAATCGTCCTCCTGATACTTTTTTTCAAAGAAATACGAAACACCAGTGTAAAATGTGATTAAAGTAACAAGGAGCATCAGGTAGTAATTCACATCAGAATATAAGAAATGGTTTACTGATGTTTTCAATGAACCATCTACATTAAAAGTTATAATTATCATTAAGAATAAAATCAGGAAAATGTAAGTCATTTGTATAAAAGTTTTAACTTTTGCAATGTATGAAGTCTTAATTGTGCTTCCTTTAAATTCATGATAAGACCTTAATACAGTCATTGCAATATCTCTTATAACAATTACAAGCATCATCCAGAATGGCATAATGCCTTCTATGAAAAAAAGTAGAAATGCAAATGAAGTTAAAACTTTATCAGCGAGAGGATCAAGGTAAACTCCCATCTTAGTGACTGATTTGAATTTCCTGGCATGCCAACCATCATACCAATCTGTCAACACTGCAATAAAAAAAACTAACAGCGATAGTTGTTTTATTAAAATATTGTTAGATAAATACATGAATAAAAAAACCGGTGCTAATATTATTCTTAATATTGATAATTGATTCGGAAACGTCATTAAGGTATTATCAAATTATAAAACACATTTGTTAACTATGGGAAAGACTCTTCTTCAAGAGAAGTTTATAAAAGATACCGTTCTAACTTTGTATCAGCGTTTTAAGCTTTTATTATTTACAATAATCCTCATAACCTCGCATATAGTCAAGTATTATTTCGACAGCACTTTCTTTCATATCCTGTTCAAGTTTTTTATTTGAAGAAACCTTCTCTACTAATTTCCATACTTCACACCAGTCACTATCCATTGCATTCTGCGCCTCAGCAAGTGCATTGATCATCGCAACTGAATAACTTCCTTTTAATTTTTTAACGGCTTTGTTTAAAAAAGGAATACCCTTTTCAGGTTTAAAGTAATCATCCAAAACCTGCATATATCCTATACAGAATAACTCATCACCGCTCAGGTTTGAATTTTTAGTTTCTTTTACAGTTTTATAAAAAACAAGGGAACAATAAATTTCCGCATTGTATTTTCCATCAATATCCCACCCGAGTGCATTTATTAATGCAGCTTTGACATCGATAGGATTATTCTTTGAATGTAAATAATTTGCAAATTCCTCGTCCATAACACCGGACTCACTTGCTTTCTTCACAATCTCATAATCTAAATACGCTTCATAAAAAGGAGTGGATGTCAAAGGAGAATCTGCATACGATAATTTTGAAAATAATAAACAGACTGCTATAACAGTGAATAAAATTTTTAACATAATTCTGTCTTAAATTTTTTAATTAAAATAAATTAAGTAATTCTATTTTCTTTTAAAACCAATAAATATGAAAACTCTGCCAATACTATGTTAAAGGTTATTCTAATTTCCTCATTCCTGTTCTTAAATTGATTTAAAAATTATAATTAAGTAAATTTGATTTTACAATTCAGAAAATGTTTCTTTAAAAACATTGTTCATTAATTAATACACATTTTCAATCTTATATCATTTTTTATTTACGATTCAAATTATTATCGAATAATCTTTTTTACTAATATTAAAATATTTTATAAGTTATGAGTGGAATCGCATTTGTTTTTCCCGGTCAAGGTTCTCAATCTGTCGGAATGGGAAAAGATCTCTTCGATAAATTTGAGGAAGTGAAACACATTTACCAACATGCAGATGAAATAATGGAAATGCACTTAAGTAAGATATCGTTCGAAGGTCCATCTGAAATATTAAAGGAAACACACATCACTCAACCTGCTCTATTCGTTCATTCATACTCAATATTAAAATTATTACCAGAAAAACTAAAAGCAACCTGCGCAGCTGGTCATTCTCTTGGTGAATATACTGCAAACGTTTATGCAAATACTTTTACTTTCGAAGAAGGACTGAAACTTGTTAAGAAAAGAGGACAGTTGATGAAAAACTCTGGAGAAGTTCAACGTGGAGCAATGGCTGCTTTGATCGGATTAGAGGAACAACAAATTCGAGATATTTGTAAAAAAGCGTCAGAGAATCAAATTGTACAAACGGCAAATTTCAATTGCCCGGGACAAATTGTAATTTCGGGAGATGTAGAAGCAATCGATCGAGCAGTTATAATTGCAAAAGAAGAACCTTACAGATGCAGGCTTGCAAAGAGACTCGAAGTGAGCGGTGCATTTCATTCAGAACTTATGAGAACATCCGACAATGAACTTCGTGTAGCATTAGGCAATGTTAATTTCAGAGATGCAGATATTCCTATTTATACGAATGTGGAAGGATTACCTGTCACGGACAAAAACCAGATAAAAAATGCATTATACAGACAGCTGGTTTCCTCTGTTAAATGGGAAACGTCTATAAGAAATATGATCAATGATGGTGTAAGTAAGTTTTATGAAATAGGTTCTGGTAAAGTTCTAACAGGACTGATAAAAAAAATTGATAGTGAAGTTGAAGTGTTTAACATTTCAAATAAAGATGATTTAGAAAGCATTTTTACTGAAGCTTAAAATTGTTTTATGCAAATACCTCTTTTTACTAAAAAGTTTTTTAATAATTATAACCAAACTTAATGAAAGACTTACAAGACAAAATCGCAATCATTACAGGTGGAGCTCGAGGTATCGGGCGTGCAATTTCAACAGAATTTATCGATGAAGGAGCAAGAGTTATCATTTTCGATAAATTTTTCCCGGATGATTTTGAAAAATATATGAATTATATTAAAAGAAAAGGTGGAAAGATTACTTCCAGAGTTCTTGATATCACGGATACGAATGAAACACAAAAAGCATGTGAGGAGGTTGCTAAGGAATTCGAAAGAATTGATATATTAGTTAATAATGCTGGTATCACACGGGATAAACTGCTTTTAAGAATGAGTGTGGAAGATTGGGATTCTGTAATTTCAGTAAACCTTAAAGGAGCTTTCAATACTATTCGGGCAGTATCGAGGACAATGGCTCGACAAAAAAGTGGTAAGATAATAAACATTAGTTCTGTTGTTGGTATAATGGGTAATGCAGGACAGGCAAACTATTCTGCATCAAAAGCAGGATTAATTGGTTTATCGAAAAGTGCTGCAAAAGAATTTGCCGGGCGTAACATTAATATAAACTGTGTTGCACCGGGTTATGTAGAAACGGATATGACAGCTCAACTGAATGAAGAACAACAAAAAGCACTCTTAAGTGTAATACCTATGAAACGCGGTTCAAAACCCGAGGAAATTGCTGGTGTTGTTGTATTTCTCGCTTCTGAAAAAGCAAGTTATATAACAGGACAAGTAATTCCGGTAGATGGAGGGATGGTTATGTAGTGTAACTACATTTTTCAATAATCTTTCTTTCTAATTTTAAATCTCACATTAAAAAAATTTGATAATTCTATGAAAAATTTAATAATAATTTTAGCAATGACTTTTTTAATTGTGTCAGGATGTCAAGATGATATTTTAACACTCAAAGGAAATGTTTTCTTGTATGAAGATGGAGCTGACAAGCATTTTGTTGGGTTTGGTGAAAAAGAAATTTATCTTAAATGGGATGATTCACTCGGAGTTGACAGTTATCAAGGCTCGTACACTTTGAATTATATTGACGACACTACAGTAGTTGTTGAACTCAAAGAAAAACCTAAATACTGGGAATCAAATACATGGAAGATAATAATCGATGGGAATAAAGGTTTTTATTCAGAAGATTCAAAAAAATATTATAAGCCTTATAGTAAAAAGATTGAGAATAACTAAGTACTGATACACACTTTCCTTTCTCTATATATTCTTTCGGAATCATAAACATTAACGAACATTTCTGGTGAATATAGGTCTCTTTTTCTAAAATTGAATTTACAAACTAACTAAATTATTTTTAAAAAAAATTGGAAAACAAATTAAAATTTAGAAAAGATATTTTCAAAACCGACTCAGGAATAATTTTTCCTGAATACCTTACTGAAACTAACCAGCAGCCATCTCCCGATGTGTATCCATATACAAGAGGAGTTCATTCGTCTATGTACCGTTCAAGATTCTGGACTATGCGTCAATATGCTGGATTCGGAACCGCAGAAGAATCAAACAAAAGGTATAAATTTTTAATCGAAAGCGGAACAAGCGGTTTATCGGTTGCTTTTGACCTGCCAACACAAATAGGTTATGACAGCGACGATCCTATAAGTGAAGGTGAAGTTGGTAAAGTTGGAGTAGCTATAGACTCTCTTCATGATATGGAAATATTATTTGATGGAATAAAATTATCCGATATAACAACTTCAATGACAATCAATGCTACAGCAGCACAATTACTTATGATGTATGTTGCGATTGCTAAAAAACAAAATGCTGACCTCAAAAAAATTTCAGGTACAATCCAAAATGACATTCTTAAGGAATATGTGGCAAGAGGAACTTATATTTACCCTCCTAAACAATCGATGCGGTTAATAACCGATATTTTTTCCTGGTGCAGTGAGAATCTTCCTTCATGGAATACAATATCTATAAGCGGTTATCATATTAGAGAAGCAGGTTCGAATGCTGTCCAGGAAATTGCGTTCACACTTTCCGATGCAATTGAATATGTAAAGGCTGCGATAACCGCTGGTCTGGATGTAGACACATTTGCAAAAAGACTTTCATTCTTTTTTAATTCTCATAACAATTTTCTCGAAGAAATTGCAAAGTTCAGAGCAGCAAGAAAAATATGGGCAAAAATTATGAAGGAGAAGTTTGATGCAAAAGATGAAAGGAGCCTGAAGCTAAGATTTCATGCGCAAACAGCTGGTTCCACTCTTTCAGATAAACAAATTGATAATAATGTCGTTCGTGTAACTTTACAGGCTATGGCTGCAGTCCTCGGAGGTTGTCAGTCTTTACATACTAACAGCAAGGATGAAGCTATATCTTTACCAACCGAAGAGTCAGTTCAAACGGCATTAAGAACCCAACAAATAATTGCTTATGAGAGTGGTGTTGCTGACACTGTTGATCCAACGGGTGGTTCGAATATAATTGAATACTTAACAAATCAAATTGAAGAAAAAGTTTGGGACTATTTGAAAAAAATTGAGGATATGGGCGGAGGTTTAGAAGCTATCGAACTTGGATACCAAAAAAATGAAATAGAACGTAATGCATATGAATATCAAATTGAACTCGAAAAAAAAGAACAAATAATTGTTGGAGTAAATGAATTCATATCCGATTACAAGGAAGATCATGAAATATTAAAAATTGATGAAAAGGTCAGGAATGTGCAAATTGAAAATTTAAAGAAACTTAAAGAAACTCGTGATAACCAGAAAGTGAATTCGATTTTAGAAACAATTAAGCAGAAGGCAGATTCGGATGATAATTTAATGCCCTATATTTTAACAGCCGTTGAAAGTTACGCTACGATTGGCGAAATTTCCAATGTACTCAGAGAAGTGTGGGGGGAATATCAATCATAAATTAACATAATGATTTTCTAAAGCCCATTTCTTAAAATATTCAATGAGTTATATCATTTATATCTATGCTTAAAAAAATAATCTGGATAACCGGGGCATCTTCCGGTATTGGCAAAGAAATTGCTAAGGCTTTCGCTGCAGAAGGACACTCTGTGATAATAACTTCGAGAAGAAAGGCAATCCTAAATAAAATTTTACAAGAACTAAAACCGCATTGCAAAGAAGCATCGGCATTCGTTTGTGATATCACATCACCAAACGATGTTGAAACTATCACAAATATGATAGTTGAGAAATACAGCAGGATTGATGTATTAATAAATAATGCAGGAGTATCCGTTTTTAAAACTTTTTTGGATACAACAGTTGCAGATTATAAAAGTGTTATTGATACGAATTTGAAGGGATCATTTTTTTGTACAAAAATGGTTTTACCTTACATGCTAAAACAAAAAAGCGGTCATATAATAAATATATTATCAATAGCAGCAAACACTTTTTTCGAAGGTAATTCTGTTTACTCAGCATCTAAAGCAGGGCTTTTAGCAATGATGAATGTTCTAAGAAGTGAAGTCCGTAAATATAATATAAAAGTTACAAATATTTTACCAGGAGCAGTTGATACTCCTATGTGGTCTAAAGAAACGAGAACTAAGTACAAAACGAGGATGTTGCAATCTTCCGATATTGCCAAAATAACAATCGATATCATTCACCAACCTAAAAGAGTATTAATTGAGGATGTAGTGTTAAGACCTCAAAAGGGAGACTTATAAAATATGATTTATTTAAGAAATGGCTTCAGCACACCATCAAGATTAATTATATTCGTAATTTTTTCATAAGGGATAAGAACTTCCTGCTGCCCGATCACATAAGGACCTACCTGATAACTATTAAATGTAATTGTTAAACCTTTATCAGTTATATTAAAATTTTTAAAATTATCATCGACAGGACCTGCACCTGTCTGTAGCCAATCATCATCAAATTCAATATCATTTTCTCTTCCTCGTCTTTTGAGATCAAATACACAAAAATCCGAAATGTATTGCAAATAATCCGAGTCAGAACGAAACAGTTCAGAAAAATTTATGTATTCACCGTTTACTAAATTAAAATTCATTGAAGATAAATATGTATTCGGGTGGGCTGCACCTGCATAGTATGAAAAATTTTCGATTCGGATACTGAAGATATCATTCTTAAGATTATCGACACTATAATTAAATTCAAAAGAACTACTGAAATCAAGTTCTTCCGGTATTTGCCAGTCTTTCATTTCGTTTTTAAAATCTTTTATGCTTTGCGTGATGAAATATTCAATATATGAATTAATTTTAACCTGAGAATTTTCATTTCTCATACCTTTTAATTCAGGGTATTTTGCTTTTATTTCATATCTGAATTCATCATTACTTTCATTGAATTCTTTGTTTTCAACTCTAATATCATCTGCAAACAAAAACTGTGTAATCAATAAAGAGAATACTAATACTAATAATTTTATTTGTTTTTCCATTTTAATAATTACTTTATGTTTATTGGTTTGATAAATTTAACATAATTTTATTTTAATTACTATACTTCATATAGAGACTAATGAATTAATCGCATAATTTCCTTTAATTATGATATAACTTCTACATTTATTAACTTAACGAAAAATAAGCATGACAGAATTTTATATGTTTTAAAAAACATTAAAAATGTATAACTTTAATGTATTGCGTAAAAAATTAAAACTCAGTACTTAATTTTATAAATTCAAAATTATAAACCTTTAATAAACTTAAACAAGGGGGATATCAACATGAAATTAAGCGTTAAAGCTTTTTCATTAACTTGTGCAATACTATGGGGATTATCACTTTTTATCCTAACATGGTGGCTTATTTTGTTTGGACCAGAAACAATTCAAGGAGATAAAACCATAATTGGAATGGTATATTTAGGTTATTTTGTTACGCCATTAGGCAGTATTATCGGTTTAGTATGGGCATTTGTTGATGGCTTGGTTTGTGGAGCGATTTTCTCATGGTTGTATAACAAACTCGTTGGCAATAAAACAGAATAAATTCGTTCTGTTGTTTTCATGATAATCTTTATTGATCCTATAGCGTGTTTGTGAATTGCTTCTCAATTTGCAAACACGCCAATTTTCTCCTTCCCATAGCACTTTCTTTTTTACAAACTCTTTAGTCGTTATTCTACATATTAATACTTAAAACTATTTTATAATATCTGATAAGATTTTGTAATGTCTTAAGATTAACAGAATATATAAATTGCATTACTGAATTATTATGATTGATCAAAATCTACTTATCACGATTGTTTCAACTATCGTAATTGGTGTATCTGCACAAATGATTGCAGAACGCACAAAAATTCCGAGCATTATATTTTTGTTAGGAGCGGGTGTCATTTTCGGTCCTGATGTATTAAATCTTATCAATCCATCGCTTCTCGGTAGTGCATTGTTTGTGCTCACAACTCTTTCAGTAGCTATCATATTATTTGAAGGTGGATTAACACTCGATATTAAAAATGTAAAACACGTTTCCGCATCTGTTATTAATCTTATTACGTTCGGTGCTGTTATAACATGGTTAGGTGCAGCATTAGCAAGCTGGGCAATACTTGGCTTTAGTTGGAAAATTGCAATACTCTTCGGGTCACTTGTTATAGTGACCGGTCCAACAGTAATTGGACCTTTATTAAGAGCTGTAAAAATTACAAGAGGGATTCGAACGATTCTGAAATGGGAAGGCATTCTCATTGACCCTGTTGGAGCAATAATCGCAGTATTGACACTTGGTTTCTTTATATCAGAAGAACCATCACTTGGGGGTACGATTGCAGGTCTTGGGGGAAGAATAATCTTCGGGACTTTAATTGGATTTATATTCGGTTTATTTATGAACAAGCTTATGAAAATAAAAATGAGCGAAAGTGTTTGCACTTTATCTATATTTGCTATCGTATTTCTTATGTATGGAATCTCAGAGTTAATCTTAAAAGAATCCGGTATTATGAGTGTAACAATTGCTGGAATCGTTATGGGTAATCTAAAAGTTCCTAACCTTAATATTGTAAAAGGTTTTAAAGAAAAGTTAACCATTTTATTAGTATCAGTCCTCTTTGTATTATTAGCTGCAAATCTTCGGATTTCCGAATTTGATTTTTTAGGGTGGGATAGTATATTCGTGGTTCTTTGTCTTATGTTCATTATAAGACCATTAAATATTTTTGCTTCTGTACATGAAAAAAATATATCGTTCAAAGAAAAATTATATCTCTCATGGATTGCACCACGTGGAATCATTGCAGCTGCAGTTGCAAGTTTGTTTGCTTTTACACTTGAGCGGCACGGATTTAAAGAAGCATCTCATCTCGCGTCACTCACTTTTATGACAATTGCTATTACCGTTGTAATTCAAGGATTAACTGCAAAACCTTTGGCAAAAATTCTTGGTGTGCTTCAAACAGGTACGGCAGGTATTGTAATTCTGGGTGGAACTACTCTTGGAGTTGCGATTGCAAGAGAACTTTCGAATAAAGGAATTCCTGTGATGATTTTAGATTCAAATAGATTGAATTGCATAACAGCTGAACGCGAAGGGATTTCAGCTTATTGTGGTAATGTCTTGAATGATCAAATCTGGGATGATTTAGACCTAACGAACTACGGTTCATTTCTTACTGCAACTTCAAACAATGAGTTGAACTCTCTTGCCGCTTTACGGGCAGCAAAAATTTTTTCCAAAAATAAGATATACCAGATAAAAAATACTTATAAAAATGAAAAGCACCCTTTTACACTCGATATGGTTGCGGGAAATCAGAATTATGATCTGTCACTCGATGTCATGGCAATATCAAGTAATCTCCAATATGGAAATAGTATAATTGAATCTGTCAAACCTGCTTGGCTTAAAAATGAACAAACAGAAAAAAGCATTATCTTATTTGGAATAGAAAAAGGTAAGGTTTTATTTTCTACTGACATGAAAAAACTCACTTCTGCAGATAATATTATTAGAATTTACAATCCTTAATTTTTTTATTAAATAAATCATTTTGAAATGGAATCTTTTACCTTAATAATAAGAATTAGCAGAATAATTATTTTCATTTTGATGTTAATTTTTGTAACATCAAATCTGAATACTAATTTTTCATCCGCAAAAACAAAAATCTACAGACAGGATTCATTAATAATTAGAGTTGAAACAAAGATTGATGAACTGACAGTTACCGTGAAAGATCTAAATCAACTCATCGAATACCCTACTCCTGAGAATTTATCTGCCGATGAGTTACATAATTGGTACGAGCAAACTGCTTTGATATTAGGGATACGAAATGTTAACGAAGAATACCTCATCAAATTTCGGAAAATGCTCGATGAATGGAATTATTTACCTTACCAACCTGTCGTAGGTGATTTCATTCAAATGAAAATGGAACTAGAATCTGTACTTTTAAATTATATTAGCACTGCGAAAAAATTTAAATCGATAACAACAAAAGCAGAGGATAGAATGGAAAATGTTTTCGTAATATTAGAATCCTTCAAAAACTAATTCCTTTTTACAATTTTCAATCTCTTATTCATTACTAACAATACTAAGTTTACTACATTTTTGTAGTTGGATTACTACAAGTATAAACTAATACGACTTCTATGTTTAGATATATTTTGTTTTTGAAAAAATAATCAATCTTTATATATTTATTCAAAATTGCTCTTTAACAAAAACTATGATATTTTTATTAATTTAACGTCAGTTAGAAAATAGTAGTAAAATAATATTATATTTTTTCGCAATGATATTGCTTAAATTCAAATCAAAATCATAATTGCTTCTCAATGTATAAAAATGTTGGAACATTTGACCGAATACTGAGAGTATTAATAGCCATATCGCTATTCGGATATACATTAATGGAACCACCAAGCTTATTTTTTGAAGCAGCCTTTCAGTTCTTTGCCTGTTATTTAGTATACACAAGTTTTATGGGTCAATGCGTTTTTTATCTTGTCTTTCTTATTTCAACGAGGAAAAAAAGTAGTCGAGTAAAAGTCAAAGAATGTTCGAATGATGATATAACAGTTTTTTGGAATGAAAATAAATGCTTAAACTCAACGATGTGTATTAATAAAAGACTTCTTGAAACAACCAAATATGAAAAGATATTTGAGTTCTTTCATCCTAAAAACCGTCCCTGGATCAAAACATATGGAAATTTTAATACTTATGAAATTATCGACGCAATTGAAAATTGTACTTCAGGAGCATTAACTTATAAATTAAAAGCAGATGTTAATAAGTATAAGCAGAGTGCTTGATATAGATAGAAGCTTAAGAAATATCAACATTCGATTAACATCTCACTGACTTTCTCTTTCAGCCAGCCTTTTATTCCAAACGTGTTCGATTTAATACTAAAAATGGATTCCTTGAGAATTACAAGTTTATAGTCCAGGTCTTTTTTATCAAGTGAGGTTTTTATTTTTATGAGTTCATTAGTAAGCTTCAGAAAATCTGAATGAGCGAGCTTGTATTCATCTGTGATTGATTTTTCCCTGTGTAAATAATGTTTAAATGAATCAATCGAAGATAACGCTTGCTCATATAGTGCCATTTCATAATACAATTTCACCATTAATGTTTTAACCTGTAACTTAAGAATGAAATTTTGAAAGTTAGTTTTTGCAAAATAATCAATCGCCTTACTGTAATTTCCCTTTTTGTATTCAACATTACCATAAGAAAAATTAAGACAGTTATCCAGTTCTTCAGGTGGGAGTGCTTCTTTATACTCCTCTATAAACTTATTTACCCATTTGTATTCCTTTGCCCCGCAGGCAACTTTAACTATGTTAAGAAAATCAGGGTATAATATATTTTCCTTATTTATTATACCATCACGGAGAATTTCTCTATGGATTTTGAGAGCATCACTATAAAATGATCTTTTCCCTAATGTATTAATCATATACGCACAGTAACCTATCAGATGTACATACACAAGATAAAGATCTGAAAAAGATATATCATTTTTATATTTTTCTTTTAAGACATGCAGTTCTTTATAATACTCTTCCTTTCGATAATATTCGAGCTGAATAATTTTAGCATAAACTAAGAGTGTTGGTACTTCAGGTAATTTATTATTTTCTATGTATGATAGAATTCCGTTTATTAATTTCAGATCATAATTCACATTGTTCTGTCTTTTCTCATGCATCATCAGATTGTATTGCTTTAACATATTAATCATAGTATAAACAAAGAAGTTATCGAATATCTCCTGTATAAGCTCAAGATTCGTATTCGGATCTTTGATTGTTTGATAACTATTCTCAAAATTCTTTAACTCAAACAAATTAAAGTAATAAGATTCATCTTTTATTTTCTCATCATCAAGCATTTTAAATGCTTCACTAAGTTCTTTAGTAAATTGCTTATAGACTTTCCTATTTAAAAGCTCATGCAGTAGATTCTTTTTCTGTGTCATCTCATCATTTTCCAGTTTTAAATAAGATAGATACTTTTCACCTGCTCTATAAAGATTCGATATAACATTTCTGATTCGATGATAATCGTACTTCTCGTTCGGAAATACTTTATGAAACAGATTTTCATTTGTTAGTAATTTACTTTTAAATTCTGGGTAATATTTCTTCAATGCAGAATGAAGTTTGATCGAATTTTTATTTTTATCTACAAATGGTGAATTAAGAAAATCTCCAAATTTCTTGTATTCCTGTTTATCAAAAACTCTTAAAATCTGTATTAACTTGGAATTTTGCAATAAATTATACGATAAATTTAATATGAAAAAAAGTATTAAAAAACCTTGAATATGAGCATTTTTTAAATATTCTCAAACTATATAGTAATATTAAATATTAAGTTTTGCGATAAAAGTTAAAATATTTTTCTTTGACATGCTATACATTAATTAATTAAGTTGTATCAAAACACGCGAAACGGTTTTCATGAGTTTAATATTAATAATAGTACCCCTAACAACTTTTAAAACGAAACCGTTTCGCCCATTTCTATAATGGCTCAAAAGTCAAGGGGGTATTTTTATAGGAGGAGTAATCAAAAATGATTATTAAATTATTACTAATAACAACCTTTATACTATTCGCTGCTGTATCTCAAGCCCAATGGCAGCCTGATGTTCGGCTGACTAATGATTCTGGGGATTCATATACCAATTTAGGAAAGTGCATAGCAGTAAGCGGATATGTAGTACATGTAGTATGGCAAGACAATCGTGACGGGAATAATGAGATTTACTATAAACGTTCATTGAATGGAGGCTTAAGTTGGGGAACAGATACTCGTTTGACAAATAACTCTTCCGGTAAATGGTTTCCTTCCATTTCAGTATCCGGGGCAGTTGTGCATGTCGTATGGACAGACAATCGTAACGGGAATAATGAGATTTATTACAAACGTTCTCCAAACGGTGGTATAAGCTGGGAAACAGATACTCGTCTAACAAATAATCCTGCCGCATCCATGGTTCCCTTCGTTTCAGCATCGGGTTCAGTTGTTCACGTTGTTTGGCATGATGCCCGTGATGGGAATAATGAAATTTACTATAAACGCTCACAAAATGCGGGTATAAGCTGGGAAACAGATACTCGTCTAACAAATAATCCTGCCGCATCCATGGTTCCCTTCGTTTCAGCATCGGGTTCAGTTGTTCACGTTGTTTGGCATGATGCCCGTGATGGGAATCTGGAGATATATTACAAGCGCTCACAAAATGCAGGTCTCAGCTGGGAAACAGATACTCGTCTAACAAATAATTCCGCCCATTCAGAGTACCCTTCCATCTCAGTAACAGGGGCAGTTGTGCATGTTGTTTGGCAAGACGACCGTGACGGAAATCGCGAGATATATTATAAAAACTCACTAAACGCAGGTCTAAATTGGGGAACTGACACTCGTTTGACGAATAATCCTGCTTCTTCATGGTACCCTTGTATTTCAGTTTACGGTGCAGTTTTACATATCGTATGGACAGACAATCGTGATGGAAATTATGAGATGTATTATAAACACTCGCTAAACGCAGGTCTAAATTGGGGAACTGACACTCGTTTGACGAATAATCCTGCTACTTCATGGTTCCCTTCCGTTTCAGTATCCGGCGCATCTGTGCATGTCGTATGGCAAGACAATCGTGACGGGAATTATGAGATTTACTATAAACGTAATCCTACAGGATTTCCCTCAATTTACACTTTCACTAGGAATTATGTAAACAAACCTATTATAGATTTCAATATTACATACGATACCTTGTTTACATTCTATGGAATAGATATGTCATCTTTTTATGTAAATGATATTTCTCTCACAATAGATACTGTTCTTCACACAAGAGATTCTGACCTTGAAATATCTCTCATTCATCAATCGGTTACAGATACAGTAATCTATCAGGTAGGTGGAACCGGAGCAAACTTTATCGGTACTATGCTCGATGATTCAGCTTCATCACCAATCGGAAATGGCACAGCACCCTTTACAGGAACGTTCAGACCTACGAAGCCGCTTTCACAATTTATCAATACAGACCCGGAAGGAGCATGGATACTAAGAATATATGACAGGGCAACGGGTAATACAGGAATGTTAAAAGCGTGGTCGCTCACGTTAACAGCTTCAGAAACAATGTCGGGTATCTCACAAATCAATTCAGAGATTCCGGAAGCATTTAAGCTATATCAAAATTATCCCAACCCGTTCAATCCAGAAACAAAAATTAGGTTCGAAATACCCGGGGGAAACAATAACTATAATAAGAATATTGTTAAGCTTACAGTGTTCGACCTTCTTGGAAGAGAGGTTGCTGTTTTAGTGAACAGTAAATTACATCCGGGAACTTATGAATATACTTTCGATGGTTCGAAATTAGCGAGTGGGATTTATTTCTATACATTAAAAACAAATAAAAAAATGAAAACCAAAAAGATGCTTTTAATAAAATAATATATTATCTTATTTGAAGACAATTTTGGTAAAAATATTGAATTTGTTTTGTATTATCAAACAGTTATTAAAATGTACTTTATATAAAAATAAATAAACAATAAAATGAAAACTACATTCTTAATCTTATTCTCATTAGTTGCTACAAATTTACAAGCACAATGGATAAAAACCAACTATCCTACAGATAAATTTATTACATCAGTAGTTACGGTTGGAGGTTACTTCTATGCCGGCACGGATCAAAATTATGTATACAGGTCCTCAAATGCTGGAAATTCATGGACTGTAATAAGTAACGGCTTAACTACAAACAACATAGGTGAAATGATATCCCGCAGTTCGGGAAGCATAACTGCTTTATTCGCTGCTACAGACAGCGGTATATTTCGCTCATCAAACAATGGTAACCTATGGGTTTCGCTAAATAATGGAATAGTTGATAAACTAATTCGGACTGTTTATAAAACCGACAGCTATATGTTTGCAGGTGCAGATACAAAAAATTATCGTTCTACAAATAACGGTAGTTTTTGGTCTGAAATAACAA
>CAYYJH010000014.1:0-3747 GCA_964472195.1 uncultured Ignavibacteriaceae bacterium
AATATAAAGTTAATGACTTTTAAATGTATCATTGTCACAAACATGTCATATAATTGCAAAATGTTTGCGTGAAGATTACCTGGTATGATATTATAACATATGAAATTATACAGGAGGGTGTTTTTACAACTCTGTTTACGGGGTATCTTTTAGGTCAAGTCATCTTTTGTAACCGAAAAACATTTTATCCTTATGTGGTTTTTGACTTGTCAGCTAATGACGGTTATTCCAGCAGAATTTGGAATCCGTGAAATTCATTCGTTCTCACTTTTTGTGAGATGAAGTTCAAAACATTTTGAGAGCATTTCTTCTTAAAACGCAGGAACTAGATAAAATTGATAATCAGAATTTATTTCAATAGAATTACAATTCAAGATTGAGATTAGCATTAGTCACTTCCCAGCAATCCATATTGCAGTACTCAACCAGTTCAGCTTTGATTTCCCCTCCATCTACTGTCATAATTGTATCCTGTCCTGATATATATTTTGCGGTAGCAGAATATTCGCCTATCGGTAAAGTGTATTCGGCATCTTCAACTTCAACTGTATCACTTAGCACGAGAATCCCATGTTCAAAATCACCAAAGTAAATATTTACTGGTATCCTGGGATTAGAAGAGTTTATTGTGACAGAGAGATATAATAAACCCTGTGATGGAATATTACGTTCGCATTCTTTCCAGATGGGATGTTCCTCGCAATCTCCTCCATCTATGTCACAACTGAAGTGCATGATAGTTATTATAAACAAGAGAATACATAGCAGCAAATATGAAAATTTCAATTTCATTAATTTGTATCTATATTTTTAAAAACTTTATTTACGTATCAGATTAAAATTATAAACATCACATTACTTAAATAATAAATAACTGAACGTAATATTTCCTTGATGATTGCTTACATCAGGAATTTCCATGTACTGGTATCTTAATCCAATTAATATATTGTCAAACTCTTTTGTTAAACCTATTCGAAAAACAGGCAAGAAGGATTTTTCTGCACTCATATCAGTGCCTGCATAACCACCAAATGTATAACCACCGCCTGCTGATAAAGAAAAGGAAATAGTCTCAACTAATTTAAATCTTTTTTCCAGGATAATACCTATTACACACCGCCATTCCTGAAACTGGTAATAAAAATTTGGAGATTTTTCTATACGAATTTTCTTATGATAAGGTCTAATGAGAAATAAACCACCTGCTGTCAGATTTATATTTTGAAAATGCACACCCGGAATAATACCAAGCATAAAATCCTCACCGTTAAATGTCGTTTCAAAGGATATTGAGGGAGTCATATCAGACTGTGAATCGTTTATTTCTTTTGAACTATCAGCTAAATCCTGGCAGTAGGATATCTTGAATGATAGAGTTATCAATACGATAGTAAATAAACTGAAAGCATGAGATAATTTCTTTCTCACCAGTGTCTTTAGAATTTTATTTGTGTGATGTTGTATCATATTTCTTCCCGATTTTGTACAACACAAATTTATGTGATCTGTTTTATATTAAAGCTATCTGTATTCATTATATAGATTATACTATTTCGTTCAAATGCAATTTTTAATCATCAACTAAACTTTCGTAAAAGCATATTATTTAATATTATTTACTGCACTTTTCAAAATGATTGAAACTTATTTTGGACAACTATGCTCCATCTTTGCTAAAAATTTGTTTATCGTCTTGAAATATTCAGTCATAGCAAATTTCACTACAAGTCCGGGAGTATCTAATATTTTATTGTATAAATCAGTTTGGTCCGGGAGATCTTTTTTCAAATGTATATCATAATAACCATTCGTTTTCAAATAGATGGTTCTTTTCGTTCCTTTCTTCTGTGGTGGTACATTAAAATGAACATAAGCATAATCTCCCATTACAGGCATGTTGTAGTAATTACCATCGACTGCTTCGAGGGATTTACTCAAATCGTTTCCATCCTGATTTTTTGCATAACAAAGTGAAAATTCCTCTGTTTCTAGATATGAATAATCATCGTATATAACACCAACCTGGTCAATTTTCCAGAATCCATAAGGGGGATTCAATTCAATTGTGAATGTGTCTCCGGGAATATTCTCTACATTTAGATCCAGAATTCTATCCTGATAAAAGAAAGGACCTCCTGCTGAAGGAATGTATCCCTTTACAACCCAGTTATTGTTTTCAAAAACATTCACTTTTAAAACATACACCTCTTCTTTTTCGATGAATTGATTCACCTTAAATAGTTCATTTCCATTATTATTGACATTTCTATACCAGTCATCAACTTTGTTCCCCTGCAGTTCGAGCATACTTTTTATTACGTATCCGCCCCACATGGAAGTCCCGGCATTTACAAACAACTTGACGTTTTTAGCATTTTTTGGTTTTGGTAATTTAAGTGTCAACTTATGTCTGAGTTTATTATCTATTGACAAACTGTCTTTTGGTAGTATGGACTGCCATTTATAGTTATCTTTGGTTGTAAACGTGGAAGTTATATCAGTTTCATTTTCATCGGTAACAGATAATGGAGCATGAATTTTTTTGTAAGCTATCATATTGTTGTTCATATCCTGTGCGACTTCCCTGTTAACATCGTGGTCTATTACTAATAATTTCATCTCATCGGTATGTTGTGTTTCATCGGCATCATTCCTGACGAGGATTTTATATTTACCTTCAACAGGCTTCAAATGATTAAGCCGTGTATAATCTGTTTTTTTCATACCTTCAGTAATTGCACCACCGTAAGGCTCAGCATCGAAAACATATTTCTCTCCGTCAAACGAATAAATAAACGGACAGGATACCGGCGGCAGAGTACCATTACAATTCGTACATTTCTTTGGCTCTGGCTCGTCAGCGGCAGCAACAAGAAGCAAAATTAAAGCTATAGCAGCTATTATTCCAACAGTAGCGAGTATAGTTAAACCTACGTTAATTTCGCTTTTTTCTATTGTTACTTCCTGTACATCATCGAGTTTGATTACGTTTGTCTTAGTATACACCTTGTAACTTTTTTCTGTTGTCCAGACTGTATCTATTTGTCTGTATAAGATGACATTCTTCTTATCATCATATTCTTTCGCAAAACGAGCGGATTTATCTCTTAGGTTTATAACAAGTCCATTCTTCATGATGACATTAACGATTTCATAATCTACTTTGTAAGCAATATTGTTTGCACTTACTCTCTGAGTTTCAGTTGTAGTGCATCCACTTATAGTAAGAATGAATGAGAATACTAATAAATATGTGAGAAGCTTAAATTCTATACTGCGTTTTGCACTGGTAATAATTTTGAAGAACATTTTTAATACTCCTTATGAGTTATTTAGTAAAATTTGTAAACCAATTATTAGATTAGTTACATACAATAATTTTTGAAATTGTTTCATTTTTGTTTTTCCTCCAATAAAATTAAAAGCTATAGTTTACCCCTGTATGAATACCAAAGTAGTTGTCTGTTAAAAATGAGTTCATCCAGGCATATTTGATAATATAATGGTACTTTGTTTTTATAACTAAATCTACATCTCTGCTAAGCCTTATATTAACACCGCCACCAAAATTTATTCCAAAACTTGCTTTAGAATGAGAACTGTATCTTTCATCAAGATTATAAAAACCCATACCTGCTTCACAAAAACCTTTTACTTTATCCTGAGTGAAGTAATATCTTGGACCGACTGTTAATTCGAAGTAACTTGGAGATTTATCTGGATAGTTATAATATGAATAGTAGT
>CAYYJH010000014.1:3847-42216 GCA_964472195.1 uncultured Ignavibacteriaceae bacterium
GTTAATTCGAAGTAACTTGGAGATTTATCTGGATAGTTATAATATGAATAGTAGTTAGTACTTTTATAACTTAAAAAATTATTTGTTATATTTATATACACAGCCCAAAGCGGATGGAAATGATAATTTATGTTAGCTCCAATACTACCGCTAAAATTATATGTCTCTGCGAAATCCCCCACAGGAATTATTCCTCCTCCTTTTAGACTCACTGAAAAATAAGACTGCCAACTCTGAGAATCTTTTAAACTTGATTTTGAAGTCAAATCCTTTTGTGGAATTACGATTGACTTAATTTTCTTTTGTTTGATATTAATAATTGTCTCATCGGAAATTATTTTTATCGACAAAGTATCATAACTTTGAAGCTCACCCAAATACTCTTTTCCATCTACCAACGTGATTTTATAAACTCCTCCAATGATAAGGCTGTCTTTTATTGAAAGATTATCATCTTGTGAGAGGAGGTCCCAATGTGGGAATAAAAAATAAACTGAACAGAAAATCAAACATGTGAAAATTTTTTGAAAGTGTTTCATTTTTATTCTCCTAAATAGTTTTTATACAAAGTTATAGACTTTTTATCCTGTGAATGTCACAAAAATGTCATTCATTTGTCAAAAAATTGTAAAAGTTTTTTTTATATGAATTGTACATAAAAGTAAACCTGCTAACTCCACCAGTTTTCACTCGAATTTCGACACTTCAATAATTATATTTCAATACGAGTTCAGCAAATTTCCAATAATTATTTTAATCATATATAATCATCAAGCTTGTCGGATTTAAGAACGATTAAAATACTCCTGTTTGCAGATACACATCTTGGCTTTGATTATCCGATAAGACCTCGAATCGAAAGAAGAAGGAGGGGATATGATTTCTTTGCAAACTTCGATTATATACTTCAGTATGCAATAGACAACAAAATAAATATTGTAGTTCATGGCGGGGACCTGTTCTTCAGAACAAAAGTTCCGAAAAGAATTGTTTCGATGGTTTATGAAAGACTTCTTAAGTTTGCCGCACACGGAATTCCAATATTCATTGTGCCCGGTAATCATGAAAGTTCAAGATTGCCGGAATCGCTTTTAATGCAGCATCCGAACATATACATTTTTAGCGAAGCTGAAACTCATACTTTAAATATTAATGGAGTCCGGGTATCATTATCGGGTTTCCCATTCGTTCGCCATAATATACGCGATGAATTCAATTCAATTTTAAATAGTCTCAATGATAATCCCACACCGGCAGATATAAAATTGTTATGCATGCATCAAGCAGTCGAGGGAGCACAGGTTGGACCTTCGAATTTTACATTTAGATACGGTGAGGATGTCATACGCATAAAAGATTTACACGGGGATTTCGATTATATACTGTCCGGGCATATTCATCGAATGCAGATTCTGCCAAAGAATTTTAAAAATAATAATTGTGTTCCACCACTGATTTATCCGGGCTCGATTGAACGAACTTCCTTTGCTGAAAAGGATGAAGAGAAAGGTTTTTTCATATTAGATTTTCGATATGATGGAAAGTGCTGGAGTTTAGATAAACTTGAATTTATTAAACTCCCCTCTCGTCCTATGGTTGATTTGAATTTTTATTGTGATTCATTAAATGGGAGTACCATAAAAGTAAAGTTAAAGTCTGTACTATCGAAGATAGACAGGAATGCTATTGTCAGAATTAACTGTCCAAACGAAAACACAAAGAGATTTCTTACTTCGAAATTATTACGATATACAGCACCTGAGTCTATGAATGTGTATATAAAAGGAGTGAGTTATATCACTGAACAGAAAGAGTGAATTTGAAAAGGAACTGCTTACTCTGGAAAGATTACCTCGACTTTATTATCACTCAATTTTTTTACTGCTAGGTCTTCTTTGAAATATTTACCGACTCCTTTTATTAAACCAATAAGTATATCTATAAGTCCTCTTTCTGATTTGTAGTTTATTATCAGTTTGTTTTCAGAAGTCAACTCGTATTCGAATGATGGAGGTTTTGAACCTTCAATGTCATTCGTTACTTTTTTATGAATTTCATCCATTTTTAAGAGAAAGTCTTTTGCTGAATCAACACCTTTATAATAAACATGGTATACTCTTGGCGCAAAAACATTTACCCAGTATTCACCGAATGCATCGGCTGCTTGCACCTGTGTAATGTTCAAAACTTTACATGTGGAATCAATCATTCGAAGAACTAATTCGTCATCAATATTTTCGGAGGGCTGAATCATATATACAGTATCAAGCCCTGATGTTTGTAAAATTTCTTCCCATTTATCTTCCCCAAATTTTTCACAGACTAATTCTTTCAAACAATTTGCTATTATACCTTTCATTATTTTACTCCGGATTTTTAAAGTTTATTTTAAAAAAACTATTTAAATAATGTACTAAGAAAGATACATTCATTTTGTATAAAATGCTACTAAAATCTTTTTCTTCTGTAGGATAATACCTTACAAAAATAGTGGTTTATGTCCTACAAACATTTCAGATATTATCAGACACCATTTATTAAAAATATTATCTATATTCAGTAGCTTGAAAATGAATACTAATTATTTGTTAATTTGTATAACGCGATTGTGATTGCGAATATGTAATAATTTTTCAGCAAAACCGTACTGTATTATTCCAATGAAAAATTAGAAATGCTGCTAATAAATTATTTGTATGGTAGATTTAAATCTTATTAAGTTAAGAGAACTTCTGTTCCTTTATTTTTTAAGATGATTCAAAAGTAATTATTTTGTTTAGAAGTTTTTCATTATTGAGTATTAATTTTTTATCATAATAATTTTCCAGGAAGTCCTGTGGGCAAATCAGAAAATGAAAATATAGAAATTAACCTTTTCCTTGATTCAATCTATCATAAGTACGGTTATGATTTCAGACACTATGCTAAAGCATCAATAAAAAGAAGGATTCAGAATTTCTTGCAAAAAACTAATTACAAACGCATAAGTGAAATGATTCCTGCATTGTTGTACGATAAAAAATTCTTTGAAAGTCTGGTGTACGATTTTTCAATCACAGTTACGGAAATGTTTCGTGATCCTGTTTTTTTTAAATCATTAAAAGAGAATATTTTTCCGTATCTAAAAACGTATCCCTACTTTAAAATATGGCATGTGGGTTGTGCAACGGGTGAAGAAGTTTACTCCCTGGCTATACTCTTAAAGGAAGAGGGACTATACGACAGAGCAACTATATTTGCGACTGATTTTAATGAAGCCGCAATTCGAAAAGCAAAGGAAGGTATTTATCCTTTAGATAACATAAAAAAATATACAACGAATTATTTAAAAGCAGGGGGTAATAATTCATTCTCGGATTACTATCATGCACAATATAAATCTGCAATCTTTAACAATGGATTAAGGAAAAATATTACATTTGCTAATCATAACCTATCTACCGATAGTTCATTCGGGGAGATGAATTTAATACTGTGCCGGAATGTACTTATCTATTTTGATAAAACGCTTCAATCGAGAGTTTTATATCTTTTAAATGAGAGTTTATCGAATCAAGGCTTTCTCGCACTTGGGAGTAAAGAAACGCTTCTGTTCTCGAAAATTGAGAATAAATTTAAGTTAGTCAAAGGAGAAAGTAAAATATATCAAAAAAAATAAAATCAGATAAACAAAGATTGCAGAGCAAAATTAAAATTAATTGAATGAAAAAATATAAAGCGATTGTTATTGGTACTTCTGCTGGAGGTATGAAAGCACTAACGTTTATACTTTCTAATTTACCGGAAGATTATCCAATGACGGTTTTTATAGCTCAACATCTTCACCCTGTTCAGGATGGTTATTTTGTCCAATATTATTCTGAACTGTGTAAGTTAAGAGTTAAAGAGCCGCAATCAGGAGAAAAGATTCAATCCGGTTTTGTATATTTTGCACCACCGAATTATCATCTATTGATTGAAAATGATATGAGTATGTCACTATCCACGAGTGAAAAGGTTAACTATGCCCGACCTTCTATCGATGTGCTGTTTGATAGTGCTTCGGATGCTTATTTATCGGAATTAATCGGAATTATTTTAACAGGTGCTAATGATGATGGTGCGAAGGGTATGCTTACAATTAAAAAGAACGGTGGACTGACAATTGTCCAGGACCCTGCTAACTCAGAATATCCAGTTATGCCGGGTGCTGCTATTAAATTAGTGGAAATTGATTACATAAAACCTCTGGATGAGATACCGAATCTTCTAAAAGAAATAGCAAATGATATGAATTTAAAAAAACGAATTCTTCAGTAGAGGAGAAGAATAAATGAAAATCAGAAATAAATTACTCGTCATTTTAGTACTGACAGGCATGATTCCCATGATCGCTATAGCCTGGATTGCAGCAAAAATTACAGGAAATTCCTTAGTTGATTCTGTCGAGGAGAGACTTGAAGTAATCACTTTAATAAAGAAATCTGAGATAGAGAACTACTTTATTGATTTAGAAAAACATGTATCAGAGCTATCGGATAAGTATGAAATTCGTCAGGCGTTTTCTAAATTTGAGAGTTTTCGAAAAGAAGAGAACATTAAAAGTACCGGCGAATTCCCGGTGCATAATGAGAAATGGAATTCTATTGTTGATAATAATCGTCAGTTTGTGAAAGGTTTTGTTGAGAGGAATGCAATTGATGATATATTGTTCATTAATGAATTTGGACAAGTAATGTACACTTTTGCAGAAGAGACTGACCTTGGAGAAAATCTATTAAACGGAAAATTAAAGAACAGCGGATTAACATTACTTTTCAAAAAAGTTTTAAAGGATAAGAAATATAGAATTGAGGATTTTAAATCGTATGAACCTTTAAATAATATCTATGCATGTTTTGTAGGAATTCCTTTTTACGATGTTAATGGGAAGTTTACAGGCGTTATTGCAATTCGTATCAGTACAAAGAGTCTCAATAACATCGTTTTGCAAAAAGTAGGTCTTGGGGGAAGCGGAGAAACTTATCTTATTGGAATGGATCTTGATGGTAAAACTTCCTTAAGAAGTACAAGAATAATAAAACAGGGTGATATTGGTCAAATAAAAACTGATTCTGTTATCGATATGATTTTCAAGGGAAAAGATAGTTACCTCGGGACAAAGATAGGAAGCACAGGTAACGAAGAATTCGTTGATGCTGTTAAGCTTGATATCGTCGGTCTTAATTGGGGGCTTTTCACTACTATGTCAATAAATGAAGTGCTGGAACCTATGAATAGAATGAAAATTTACATATACACTTTTGGATTAATATGGATTATTATAATCGTGGTTATTTCAATTATTTTTTCGAATGCAATAGCTAAACCTATAAAAAATATTTCATCTGCCATGGAGGAAATATCAAGAGGGGTGTTGGATAATACTATTACACTAAAAAGAAAAGATGAATTAGGAATATTAGCGAATTCATATAAGCAATTACAGGGAAATCTGATAAGTACAGTTAACCAGGTTGATGTAATATCTTCAGGAGACTATAACAAAGACATTGAACCGCATTCTGACACGGATCATCTCGGTATCGCGCTTCATAACATGACTAAAAAACTTCGTGAGACCTCAATTGAAAACTACAAGCAGAATAATATTAAAACATTCCAGAATGAGTTAAATGAGAAATTAAGAGGTGAGCTTGATATTAATACTTTTGCTGGAAACACGATAACTTTTCTCGTAAAAAATTTGAATGCTCAAATCGGTGCATTTTATATACATGATGAAGATACAAAAGAATTAAATCGCATTGGGAGTTATGCTTTTCCTGAAGATGCAAAAGTTAAAGGTAATATTAGAATGGGTGAAGGATTAGCCGGACAGGCTGCATTAGAAAAGGAAATAATCTCAGTATCAGATTTACCCGATGATTATGTACGTATCAATTCAGCACTCGGGGGCACCAAACCATGGAATGTAATTGACATACCTTTACTCCATGAAAAGAATTTGATAGGTGTTATAGAGCTCGGCTCTTTAAAAAAGTTTTCTGATGATGACATCGAAGTTTTAGATATAGTAATGGAGAATATTGCCATAGGACTAAGTACTGCTCTATCCCGGAAGAAGATGAAAGAACTTCTCGAAAAAACTCAACAGCAATCAGAAGAACTTAAGACTCAACAGGAATTACTGCAATCGACAAATGAAACTCTAGAGACTCAGAGGGAAGAGCTTAAAATAGCTAATGATGAACTAAAACAGCAAGCTGAGAAATTGCAATCAAGCAGGGAAGTATTAAAAAAGCAACAGGGAGAGCTTAAAGCTTCAAATGAAGAGTTAGAAGAGCAAACGCAACAATTGCAGTTGACAGGGAAAAGATTAAAAGAACAACAGGATGAACTTCAGGCTTCGAATGAAGAATTAGAAGAAAAAACAGAATATCTCGAACAGCAAAAGGCTGAAATTATGAAGAAGAATGAGGCTCTTAAAACTGCACAATATGAAATCGAGAGAAAAGCAAAAGAACTTGAAGATATTAGCAGATATAAATCAGAATTTCTTGCGAATATGTCGCATGAGTTGAGAACCCCGTTAAACAGTATGCTCATTCTTTCCAAAGACCTCGCAGATAATAAAAAAGGCAATCTAATAGAACGGCAAGTAGAATCTGCTGATATTATATACAATAGTGGAACTGATCTTCTGGAATTAATAAATGAAATTTTAGATCTATCGAAAATAGAAGCCGGAAAGATGATGATAAATATCGTGCAAACTGAACTGAATGCGATTCTAACAAACATTAATCGTAATTTTAATGCCCAGATTACTAAGAAAAGCTTAAAACTTAATTTACATTTAAATGAAGATTTACCAAAAACAATACAAACTGATCAACAACGATTGGAACAAATCATCAAGAATTTGATATCAAATTCAATTAAGTTCACTAAAGAAGGCAGCATTACAGTTGATATTTATAGACCGGGAAAAGATGTCAAACTTTTTAATAGTGCTCTTAAGCCGGATAAGACTATTGCGATTTCAGTAACTGATACAGGTATAGGTATTCCTGTGGAGAAACAAGCACAGATATTCGAAGCTTTTCAGCAAGCTGACGGAAGCACTTCAAGAAAATTTGGTGGAACGGGTTTAGGGCTTTCTATTTCACGCGAGTTAGCAAAACTTTTAGGCGGTGAACTGCAATTAAAAAGTAAAGGAGGTGAAGGATCTACATTTACTTTATATGTACCTGAAGAATTAAGCAGTGAAACAACATCGGAAGAAAAAAAAGTTGGAGTTTCAGAAAAAAATGAAAAAAGTATTACTGAAGAGCAAATAACATTTGCGAAAAAAGAAAGCATCTCCGAAGAGAAAATTGTAAAAGGCAATGGTTCTTCTGTAAGAAAAGATTTTCAGCATATATTCCCATCGATAAAAGATGACAGAGATAATTTAAAGAAAGATGATAGGGTAATTCTCATGGTAGAGGATGACCAGGCATTTGCGAAAACTATTTATAGATATTGCGAGGATAAAAAATTTAAATTCCTGCATGCTGGAGATGGTGAAACAGGATTAAAGATGGCAGAAAAATATAAACCCGATGCAATAATTCTGGATATCAATCTGCCGGGGATTGATGGATGGACTGTACTCGATGCTTTGAAAGAGAATTCGCACACACGTCACATACCAGTTCATATGATGTCTGTTGAAGAAGAAACCATTGATGCTTTTAACAAAGGAGCTATTGGTTATTTGACAAAACCTGTCAGTAAGAAAAGTCTAGAAGAAGCATTTAATAAAATGTCATCTCTGTATTCAAAAAAAATAAAAGATCTGCTTGTTGTAGAAGATGATGAAAATATGTGTAAAACAATTGTTGCTCTTATTGGAGAGAATGGAGTAAAAGTTAAAACGATCGGATTTGGAAATAAAGCATTGTTAGAATTGAAATCTAAATCGTATGATTGTATGATACTTGATCTTGGATTACCGGATATATCAGGATTTGAAGTTTTAAAGAAAATGAATGAGATGAAAGATATTAAAATACCTCCGGTAATAGTCTATACAGGTAAAGATATTTCCAGGGAAGAAGAATACGAATTAAAAAAATATGCAAAATCTATAATAGTTAAAGGAGTAAAATCTGAAGAAAGATTACTTGATGAAACAGCTCTATTCCTGCATCAGGTTGTTGATGAATTACCGGAATCAAAGAAAAAAATGATATCCAGGTTGCATGATAAGGAAGCACTTTTTGATGGTAAAAAAATACTTGTTATAGACGATGATATGAGAAATGTATTTGCTCTTTCGAAGATTCTTGAAGATAAAAATATGATTGTCTCGAGTGCCTCAAATGGTGAAAAAGCACTGGAATTATTAGAAAAGAATCCTGATATAGATCTAATATTAATGGATATAATGATGCCGGTTATGGATGGATACGAAACGACGAAGCAAATACGATCTCAAAATGAGATAAATGATATACCGATTATTGCACTAACTGCAAAAGCTATGAAAGAAGATCGAGACAAATGCATAGAAGCAGGAGCGAACGATTATTTAACAAAACCGATAGATATTGAGAAGCTGATTTCTTTAATGCGTGTTTGGTTGTACAAGTAAAAAATATTAATAACTATGGAAAACAGTAACATCAAAATACTAATTGTTGACGACAAGGTTGAGAACCTTGTTAGCTTGGAGACTCTGCTCGAAGATTTAAATGTTGAATTCATAAGAGCACAGTCCGGAAATGAAGCTTTAGAGAAAACCTTAGAGCATGAATTTGCACTTGCATTGGTCGATGTTCAAATGCCTGAAATGGATGGTTTTGAGACTGTGAGGTTGATGAGACAGGTAAAGAAAACGAAGTATCTACCTGTAATATTTGTATCTGCTATTTATTCTGATGAATATTACAAGATTAAGGGAATTGAATCCGGTGCGGTAGATTTTATAGCAAAACCAATAGTACCCGAAATTCTAAAGGGTAAAGTCGGTATATTTCTGGATCTTCATTATCAAAAGAAAAATCTTGAAGGAGAAATTGAATTAAGGAAAAAGATTGAAAAGGAATTAGTAATTAGTGAAAAAAAGTATCACGGTTTATTTGATGGAGTCCCGGCTGGTCTTTACCAAACTACAAAAGAAGGAAAGTTTTTAGTTGTTAATGAAGCATTTGCTAAAATACTCGGATACAATAATAAAAAGGAAGTATTAAAGGAAAGTGCATCAAAATATTATATTAATGAAAAAGACCGGGTCAGATGGAGTAAAGATATACAAAAATTCGGTGTCGTTCAGAATTTTGAAACTAAGATCCGCAGGGTTGACGGTAAAGAGATTTGGATTCAGGATAATGCACGCGCTGTCAAGGATTCAGATGGAAATCTCTTATATTACGAAGGAAGTTTATTGGATGAAACAAAGAGAAAGGAAGCAGAAGAAGCTTTAAAAAAGTCAGAGGAGGAATTAAGAAAGGCGAATCAAACAAAAGATAAGTTATTTTCGGTAGTATCTCATGACTTGAGAGGACCAGTTGGGAATCTTAATCATTTTTTAGAAGAGCTTGTGGATAATCCGGATCTATTTAGTAAAGAAGAAGCTGAAGAAATATTAAAACTTCTCAAGGTATCAGCTTCCTCAACATATAATCTCTTAGAAAACCTTTTAAGCTGGGCACGAAATCAAACAGGGGAAATTAAATATAAGCCTGAGGTAATGGAATTAAACGAAATAATTTTTGAAAATGTTACTTTATTCGAAAATAATGCCAGATTAAAAAATATAAAATTAAGTTCTAATATCCCGGAGGATTTAAAAGTAAAAGTGGATAAGAATATGATAACTACCGTAATAAGGAATTTAATTTCGAATGCATTAAAGTTTACAAATGAAAATGGTAAAATAGATCTCTTGGCAAAACCAAACGGAAAATATGTTGAAGTTTCAGTGAGTGATACTGGTGTGGGAATGGATAAAGAGACTTTGGATAAAATATTCGATCCACATTCAGGTTATAGCACAAGGGGTACAAAAGGTGAAAAAGGAACAGGTCTTGGATTGAACTTATGTAAAGAGTTTATCGAAAAGAACGGGGGAAAAATATGGGTAGAAAGTATTGTCAATAAAGGCAGTAAATTTAAATTCACTTTACCGATAACATAATTTAAAAATTTTATGGAAAACAAAAAACAAAATTGCTGGGAATATAAAAATTGTGGTAGGGAAGAGGGTGGTGAAAATGTTGAGAAATTAGGTGTATGTCCTGCATATTTAGAGACAAAGCTAAACAAATCTAATAGTGGGGTGAATTCAGGAAGGAGCTGTTGGGTTGTTGCTGGTACTTACTGTGGTGGTGAAGTACAGGGTACATATGCAAAAAAATTCGAAAATTGTAAAGACTGTGATTTCTATCAGAAAGTCTGGGATGAAGAAGGAGTAAATTATATTACATCTCTGTCACTATTGCAAATTTTGAAAGAAAAATAATTTTAATCTCATATATGATATTTCCGAAATTAATATTGTTTTGTGCATATGTTTTAGAATAAATGGTGATACCGAGATATTGTTGATATTTGATTAACAGCCTAATGATGTATGTCATTAGGCTGTTTTTTGTGTGATGGTTTTGAAGAATAGTGATTTATATGGATTTATTGCTTTTAATTCATGCCATTTTTAATTTTTAATCTTTTATTTTTATTATATATTTATTTGTGTATTTTACTAATATATAAGCATTACTTATCACTATGAAACTATGTTATATAATTTTCTTAATTTCTTTGTTTATTGCAGGTTTTTTTTGCAATAACCCTGATACATTAAAGGAGAAAAATGATAAGAGAAATGATACTACTATCAATTCTGAGTTGTCAAAATATAATTTCGAACCCAAAGAATCACTTGTAATAAAATTACCCGGAGAATTGCAGGAAATCTCAGGTTTAACTATGACAGATGACGGGAGATTGTTTGGGCATAATGATGAGAAAGGATTTGTATATCAGATAGATTATTCTAACGGTAATGTAATGAAGAAATTTTCTCTGGGGGAGAAATATAAGAGGGAGGATTTCGAAGGTATCGCGTATGCAAACAAAAAGTTCTATATGGTTGTGAGCAGCGGAGACATTTATGAGTTTAATGAGGGTAATGATGGAGAAAGTGTATCATATAATGTTCTTAAAACAGAATTGAAATCTAAAAACGATGTTGAAGGATTATGTTATGATCCCGAAACGAATTCATTACTGCTTGCTTGCAAGGGATATCCAGGTAAAGGTTTTAAAAAGAAAAAAGCAGTCTATTCGTTTTCTCTGGATGAAATGAAGCTCGATGATAAACCACGATTCTTAATCAACCTTTCAGAGATAAAAAAAACATTTAATCCATCAGGGATTGAAAGAAATCCTAACACGGGAACGTTTTTTATTATTGCAGCAAACGGGAATGCAATAATAGAAATATCCAAAGATGGAATGTTGATTGACAAAAAGAAGTTGTCTCCAATTATACACGAACAGCCGGAAGGTATTACATTTGCCCCGGATAAAAGTCTAATCATAAGCAATGAAGGAGACTTTAAAAGAGGTTCGATTGTGATACAGAAGTATAAGGAGTAAATTTCATATTATAATGTAAAGATATTCTAACATTGTGCAATGGTAAGTCGCTGACAATATAGTCGTAAGCCAATTCGATACTCGATTGATAAATGTTTCACATTCTTCCGCTGTGTGTGCAATTAACTGATGATATATCCTTGTGTTATACGTATTATCTTTTATGTATATTTTATACTTTTTGGAAAAGGATTTATAGTGAAATTCTTATTTTTTATAATTCTGGTACCATCAATATTATTCTGTCAAGTAGAGAATGCGTTAAAACCTGACAATCATAATTTAGCAGACAGTTTATCGAAGGGATCTACAAAAGTAATTCCAGGACCTGAATATGAAGCAAGTGGATTTTATGAATTTTTTATGGGAGCACATTGTAGAGACTTGTGGACAACTGAAATTGAAGTAGAAATTTTAAATTTAAATAAATACGGTAGAGGTCTGACACCTTTAAAGAGGGGCGGATCTTTTCAAACAAAGTCTTTAAGGTTTATTGGTAATGATGGTAAGCAATATAAATTCCGTTCAATAAATAAAGACCCTTCGCAAAGTCTTCCGCCGCATCTTAAAAATTCAATTGTGGCAGATGTTTTGAAGGATCAAACCAGTATCCTGAATCCTGTATCTGCTTTAATAGTTCCTCGTTTACTAAATGCAGTTGGGATTCTTAATGCAGAACCAAAGATAGTAGTATTACCCGATGATAAGAGATTAGGTAACTTTCGCAAAGAGTTTAGAGGTATGTTAGGAACAATTGAAGAACACCCGAAGAGCAAGGAAGACGGAAAAGGAGGCTTCAAAGGGTATAATGAAATAATTACAGGATTTGATATATATAAAGTAATTGAAAAAGATAATAAAAATAAAATAGATGAGGTTGAATTATTAAAGGCAAGACTTATAGATATATTAATCGGTGACAGAGATAGGCATAGCGACCAATGGAAATGGGCGGCTTATGATAAAAATAGTATACGTTACTGGAAACCTATTCCGAGGGACAGGGACTTTGCTTTTTGTCTGTACGATGGTTTGTTCCCGGGATTTGCTAAAAGGTATGATCCATCAGCTGTTGGATATGATGAAGATTATCCTTCAATGAAAAACCAGACTTTTATCGGGAGGTACTTAGACAGAAGATTCTTAAATTCTCTTGATAAACCTGTTTGGGATTCGGTTGTTAACTTAATTAAAACTAAATTAACAGACGATGTAATCAAGGAGGCTCTATTGAACATGCCTGAAGAAATGTTCCAGCTAAGAGGAAATGATTTATTTAATACTCTAAATGCGCGCAGGGATAAATTGAATGAAGCTGCAAATGAATTCTATGAATTATTGTATAAAATTGCAGACGTATATGGTACTAATGAATCAGAATATTGTAAAGTAAATAGATTGAACAATGAAGAAGTAGAAGTAGTGATATATTTGAGAGATGCCAATACAGGTCAACAATTAGGAGAACCTGTTTTTAGGAGAACATATAATTCAGATACTACTGATGAGATAAGATTATATTTGCTAAACGGAAATAATAAAGTGGTTGTGGAAGGTAAAGTCAATAACAGTATACTGGTTCGTATAATTGGAGGTAACGATAAAGATGAATTAATTGATAATTCAAAAGTAAATGGATACTTTCTCGGATGTACGCCAATTCCAGACGCTGAAACAATGACAGAGTTTTATGATTGCGGGAAAAAAACTTTGATAAAAGAAGGTCCGGGAACTTATTTCAACACGGAAAAGATCGAAATCCCAAAATCTGTATATGAAAAATATGAGCCAAAATTGGAAGATAGATATGGTTTTTTCTTCATTGATCCTGTGATTAGTTTTAATTCGGATGATGGATTAATTTTAGGATTAAGTCCTGAATTCACACAACATGGTTTTCGTGCTGATCCATTTTTATATTTTTTAAATTTTAGTGGTGCATATGCATTTAATGCAAAAGATTTTGATTTTCTTTTCCATGGTGATTTTCATAATCTTGTTGGGAAATCTCGTGGAACTCTATCGGTTAAAGCGACAGGAATTGAATTTTTAAATTACTTCGGAACAGGAAACGAGACCAGCTTTAATAAAGTTTTATTGCTTGACAATTATTATAGGATAAAACAAAAATATTTATTGTTTAATCCTTCTTTGGAATTTGGGATTTCTAATTTTTTAAATTTTAGCCTTGGTGCATTCTATGAATATTCTCAAATTAAGACTGGCGATAACACGATTCTAAAAGTCAAACCTCAATACGGTTTAGGTAAGAATTCATATCTTGGTATTAGATCTGCTTTAACTTTTGATTCTCGTAATAATACTGTCTCACCTGAGAAAGGTGTATATTTCTTTGCTGGTTGTGAATACTATCCAGTTGTATTTAATAATCGGAAGGATTTCTTTAAGATATCTGGAGACTTGAGGACATATTTTTCAACACATGCTGTTACGGATGTCACACTTGCTTTAAGAGTCGGAGGACAAAAAGTTTTTGGGACATATCCTTTCTTTAAGTCTGCCGTACTGGGAGGTGCTAATAACCTCAGAGGATTTTCGAGGGAAAGATTCTCAGGAGATGCTTCCTTATTTGGACAGGCTGAAGTGAGAATGTTTTTGTTTGACATGAATGTTCTACTTCCGGGGAGATTCGGTCTGTCATTTTTTGGTGAATCCGGCAGAGTTTTCGTTTCTTATGAAGAATCCGAAAAATGGCATAGCTCTTATGGAGGTGGTTTTTGGTTTAGTGTTTTAAACAATATCTTGAGTCTTAATTTTTCTGCTGCTAAATCTTCAGAAACACTGAACTTCTACTTAATTTCGGGTGTTGCATTTTAGAATTTATAAACTTTAATATAACATGAGATTTTTAATTTATTTTTTAATAGTACTATTTCTAATTTTTAACGATTCACATGCACAAACTGATTCGATTCATAATCTAAAAAAAGTAAAAGTTACAGCCGGTTCGGAATATGATGTCAGTGGATTCTCTGAATTTTTTTTAGGAGAACACTGGCGAAAACTCTGGACGACACCATTTGAAGCGGATGTATTAGATCTGGATAATTTTGCTAATGGACTAACACCTTATAAAAAAGGTGGCGGATTGCAAACTAAATCGTTGAGGTTTAAAGGAAATGACGGCAAGCTTTATAAATTTCGCTCTATAAACAAGGACCCTGAAAAACTCCTCCCACCGGATCTTCAAAAGACATTCGTTGCTGATGCGGTGAAAGACCAGATAAGCACTTCTCATCCTTTTTCTGCAATGATTGTTGCACCGATTCTTAATTCGGTCGGAATCTTAAATGCCCAACCTCATGTCGTTGTTTTACCCGACGATAAAAAACTTGGGGAATTTAGGAATGAATTTAAAAACATGCTGGGTACAATAGAAGAACATCCTGATGAAGGTCCTGACGGTGAACCCGGTTTTGCGGGCTCGGATAAGGTTGTTGGTTCGGCAAAACTTTATAAAAGACTTGAAGAAGATAATGATGACCAGGTGGATCATGTAGAATTTTTAAAAGCAAGGTTGGTGGATATTTTTCTGGGGGATTGGGACAGGCACTCTGACCAGTGGAGATGGGCGAGATTCAAAGAAGACGGGAAAAAAATCTGGAAACCCATACCTCGAGATAGGGATCAGGCATTTTGTTTATACGATGGAATTCTTCCTATGATAGTCGGTAAATCGATAACACAAATTGAAGGTTATGGAGAAGATTATCCAAAGATTTATGACCTTACATGGAACGGAAGATATGTTGATAGAAAATTTCTACCACCATTAGAAAAGAATGTCTGGGATTCTTTGACAGCTTTTATACAAAATAACGTAACTGATTCTGTTATTGTCAGTGCCGTGAAAACCATGCCCCCCGAATGGTTTAAGCTTGAAGGAAAGCGATTAATTGAATTAATTAAACTGAGGAGGGATAAATTAAAAGAAGCTTCCGATGAATATTATAATCTCATTGCCGAAACAGTTGATGTATACGGAAGCGATAAATCCGAGTATGTTGAAGTTAACCGTCTTGATGATGAAAGAGTTAATGTTATATTGTCAAAACTTGATAAGAAGACGGGAGAAAAGAAAGGGGAACCTTTTTTTCATAGAACATTCTTTAATGATGAAACTGATGAGATTAGAATATATTTATTAGGCGGCAAAGACAAAGCTGTTGTTAACGGTACTGTGGATAACAGTATTCTTGTGAGGATCATTGCCGGGACAGGAAAAGATGAACTTATCGATAATTCTAAAGTAAATGGTTACTTTCTGAGTTTCATACCTATACCTGATGCAGAAAATAAAACGTTGTTCTACCATAAGGGAAAGTCTGATAAAATTATTTTTGGTCCAAGTACATCTGTTTACAAAGATGGTTATAAAGAACCATCTGATATTGTAAAAAGATATGAACCAGAGGTTGAAAACAGGGGATATGATTGGCGGTTTGGTCCTATACTGGATTATGATTCTGACAATGGATTGATATTTGGCGGGGGTCCGATTCTTTACAAACATGGATTTAGAACTGAGCCTTACATATATAGAATGGAGTTAAACGGAGCTTATGCAACGAATTTGAAAAGCTATATGTTAATCTTCAACGGAGATTTTTATTCTTTGATTAATGGAGTAAGGGTATTGCTGTATATGGGAAAAACGCAATTATCGATAAATGATTTTTATGGTTTTGGAAATGAAACGGTGTTTGATAAAGAACTCGATAGGAATAGATATTATGACGTTAGCCAGGATTTATTTATAGTGAAACCAACTTTTGAATTTAAAACATCTAATTTATTCTCATTTTCGTTAGGTACGTCATACAGGTATTCAGATGTAACATCCGATGCTAATACTTTTATGAATCGGTACAGGTTCTATGGATATGGTAATTTCTCTTTTCTTGGATTTCACTCAACTTTGAAATATGATAGCAGGGATAATTACATATATCCTTTTAAAGGACTTTATGCAGAACTTTACGGAGATTATTATCCAAAGCTATTAAATAACGATTACCAGTTTGGAAAAGCAGGTATTGATTTAAGAACTTACCTGACAACGGATGCAATATCAAGAATGACTTTAGCTTTAAGGACAGCAGGTGAGAAAGTCTGGGGTACATTTCCTTTTTATGAAGCAGCGTTTATAGGTGGTTCAAATTCCCTTAGAGGATTTAATAATTGCAGGTTTGGAGGTGATGCTTCACTGATTGGGCAGGCGGAACTTCGGATGAAAATAGGAACGCTTAATTTTATAATCCCGGGTGAATTAGGCTTTTCCTTGTTTGGAGAAACGGGTAGAGTCTTTCTAAAAGGAGAAGATTCAAAAAGGTGGCATTATTCTTACGGAGGGGGCGTATGGATGTCTTATTTAGCAAGAATGTTTAATGCGGGATGCGATATCGGACACTCTAAAGATGGATTTACGTTTTACCTAACAACGGGTTTTTCTTTTTAACTTCGTTAGCTAAAGAATTTTGATAATATTCATATGTCTTATACTGTGATCGAATTTGTTTCTTTGATTTTGTATGTTTATACTTATTATTCTGCTTTTGATTTATAATTCTTGCTTTAACGTTATCTTTAAGTTGTATCGCTATTACGTCTTTTATTTCTTTTTTTATTTTGGGATCGTTTATAGGAAAACCCACTTCAATTCTCCTGCTGAGATTTCTTTTCATCCAGTCTGCTGATGCTAAATAAATTAATTCATCCCCGTTATTTTTAAAAATATAAACTCTTGCATGTTCAAGAAATCTATCAACTATACTTATAACATTGATATTTTCACTGAGTCCTTTTATACCGGGGACTAAACGGCATATTCCCCTCACGATCAATTCTATCTTTACACCTGCTTTATTTGCTTCGTATAATTTTCTTATGATTTTTGAGTCTTCAAGACTGTTCATTTTTAGAATCATCGAAGAGGGTTTACCTTTCCGGGCATTTTTTATTTCATTGTCGATAAGGTTTGTGAATACCTGCCGCATATTAAATTTGGACACGAGTATATTCTTGAATTCAGCTTTTTCAACTTTCCCTTCTAAATAGTCGAATACTTCTTTAATCTCTTTTGCCATCTTCTTATCACACGTGAATAATCCATAATCACAATAGATTTTTGCCGTCTTCTCATTGAAATTTCCCGTTGCAAGATATAAGTAATACCTTTTCTTTTCGTTTTCGATTCTTGTGATCATAGCAATCTTGGAATGAACTTTGATTCCCGGGAAACTATACAAAACCTTTGCCCCTGCATTTTCTAACATCTTAGCATATTCAAGATTAGCTTCTTCGTCAAACCTTGCTTTAATCTCGCAAAAGATTGTCACGGATTTACCGTTCTTAATAGCATTCAATAATGCTTTAACGATTGAAGAGTCCTTTGCAAACCTGTATTGAGTAATTTTTATTTCTTTTACGAGAGGGTCATCTGCTGCGGTTTCCAATGCTTTGACTACATAATCAAATGAATGATATGGATAATAAAGAAGGAACTCCTTTTCTTTCCATGCGTCAAAGATGTTTGTGTATGAATCTAACCCTTTATGATTCAACGGAGGAAGTGATTTGTATTCCAATTCTTTAAATCCCGGATTGGGAAATAAAAAAAAGTCATTGAAGTTATGATACCTTGCCCCCGGGATCAAATCTTCTGTTGATAAAAGAAGTGAGTCTTTAATGCATTTCAAAAAATCCTGCGGCATTGTCTGGTCGAAAAGAAACCTGCAGGGTATTCCAGTACCTCGATTTTTTAAGCTCTTTTTTATTTTATCCAATAAATTACCGGTGAATTCATCGTCGATGTATAACTCGGCATCTCGTGTAAGTTTAACCGAGTAAGTAGAGTCGATTTCATATTCCGAAATAATGTCCGCAAGATTGTAACGGATTATATCATCTAAGAAAATTATGTAATATTTATTATCCTGAACAGGAAGTTGTACGAAACGCGGTAATTTGTCAGATGGTATTTCAACGAATGCGAACTTGCTCTCATCAGTATTATGTTCACTCTTAAGGTTTGATGTTTTTCTTGCTGATAACTTAACAACAAGATAGAGGGAGCCGGTTTTTAGAAATGGGGTAGTTTTATAGTCAACGATTATTGCAGGTGAAATACATGGCAATACTTTTTCTTTGTAGTATTTTTTTGCAAATTCTCCCTGTTCAGGATTCAAATCCTTTTCGTTGATTAAAAAAATATTATTCTCGATCAGTTCGGGTATGATTTGCTCTCTGAATATTTTCCCGTATTCTTCCTGCTGCTCATAAACTATGTTATGAATTCTAATCAGCAGTTTTACAGGGTCGAACTTTAAATTCTTTTTAGATTTTTTCTTTAAAGTCAGAAGACTTCTTAAAGAAGCAACTCTTACTCTGAAGAACTCATCGAGATTGGAGGAAAAAATTGCGATGAACTTAATTCTTTCATACAACGGTACGGAAGGATCTTTAGCTTCCTGAAGTACACGGTAATTGAAAGAAAGCCAGCTTAGCTCTCTATTGTATAGATTACTGTTTTGCAACTTAAAAAAATTTAATGAATATTAAACTACTTGAAATATTTCTTGGGGTATTCATAAGAAACAAATTTGCCTTTTCCGAAGTCAACTTCATTCCATGAGTTTACATTAAAGTCAACGCAGATTATACCACAAGTTGGAATATTATCGATATTATAATTGCAGATAGAATTCGCGAAGTAAGTTAGATCCGGGTTGTGCCCAAATAATAAAACCGTATTGTAAGAGTCATCGGTATTTTTAACGATTTCAAGAATATCGTTATCATCTGCGTGGTAGAGTTCATCAGTTGAAAATATCTCACCTTTCTTAAACCTAAGCTCTTCTGCAAATGCCTTAGCCGTTGTCAATGCCCTGTTAGCAGTACTCGATATAATAAGGTCTGGTTTTACTTCAAAGCTATTCAGAAGTTTAGCCATGTAGGGTGCGTCTCTTTTGCCGCGTTTGTTCAATGGACGATCGTGGTCGTTCAATTCCGGAAATTTCCAGCTTGACTTGGCGTGTCTTATTAAATACAGTGTTTTGATTATTTCAAATATTTAAGTTTTTGAAAAGTTATTTATCAATTTTGAATTAAACGATCATTCTATTATGGGTAACTCTGTAAACGGATAGAATATATAAACGATTGCAAATGCTATCACAGATAGTATCAATCCTATTAGAAAAATTGTGTAACAAACACGCAGGTACCTGTATTTTCTACCCAGGACCTGTCCAAGAAAATAGAAATCTTTTATCATACTACCGTATAAATAATCCCTGTCATTCATCATTTCTTTCATACCCCATGAGAAATCTTCTAAGCCCATATTGTAGAAGTTACCGAAGAAAAGCAGGTTCGTCTTTCTTTGTTTAATATCATCTTTCGTAAACTTTCCCTCAGTCAGGCTTGGACGTGTAACTCTGATTGCTAATATTATGCAAACAAGTGAAACAGTCAAAAGCAGAAACGTGGGTATTATTAGGTGTGGATTTGTATCGAGCTTTCTCATTAATATAGTGACAATACCGCCGATGATAAGAGTATTTATACTTATCATAATGTTAGCTTTGTTGTCTGCCATTCCGCTGAATTCAACGTGTGTCCGCATCACGTTTCTGAACATCGTTTCTACACCGCGGTCGGATTTCTTCTCATCTTCTTTTTTTTTATCAAGTTTTTCCCTGTCTATATCCAGTTTTTTTTTCCTGCTTTCGATATCTTCCTTTTTATTTATTAATTTCTTATATCTCTTTCGAAGTTTTAAAAGATTCGTGGTTTTTAATTCATCGAATTCTTTATGAGCGAACTTTGTGAAATAACTATGCGATGTCAGCATGTCCAGGTTTATTTCCAACCACTCGAGTTCGTTGTATATTTTGTTGTCGGTTTTTTCCCATTCCAATCTTAGAAGTGCTGATTTTTCACTGAAGTCGTTTGAACCAAGGTGAGAAAGGTCAGCATCGCATATCACTTCTCCTAATTTGTCTTGCGGTGATTGTGGCATCTTTGTAGCCAGTATGCATGAGGTTACTTTTTCGATTTTATCTTCGGGATAATTCTTATTTCGCAGGAATTCTGTTGCTATTTCTATACTTCTTGCTTCATGGTCATCGCAGCCCTCGATGTATCCCGTATCATGAAACAGTGCAGCTATGGTAATTGTCTCCAGCTCGTCATTACTTAATCCTGATTTCTTCCCGATTTTTTGGGAGGCTTTTGCTATATCTTCTGCATGTCTGAAATTGTGATACACATATTCCTTTGAAAGTTTTTTCTTAAAAAGCTCGAAGATATAATCCGATGCTTTTTTTACAATATCACCGTGGTTGCCCATGATCGTACCTGTGGTATTTTATTGTTTTAAGAATTTTAATTGAATAAATATAAATGTTCAGATTTTTAATAAATAGTATTAAATGAAGGATTTTGGAAGGAGGTAATTTTTATTTGGTGCATTGGTAGTGCTGTCATAACATGAGTTGATTTCTCCCATCACAAAGTGATACCTTCGGGATAGGGACTACTTCTCCAAAGGGGGGCATTGCTCCGTAACCGTGCACGAGTCGGAACTGTGGCGTGTTATACTTGCCGCTATTTTTTTGTGTGGTTTAACATTAGTGATGTTCCTTCAGTCTACCTGACAAAGGCAGGGAGGTGTTCCTGACTCGCACTTAAAAAATGTGGATATTTTACTTACTCCACCGTTTACGGTGGGGGTAAAGAACGAGAAAGTATTGGCTTTAGCCTAAATACTTTTAACCAGTTGTTGATGTTATCCCGAACAACTTTCAAACTAAATTTATTATGCTGTTGGTGAGAACACCAACAGCGGGATAAAATCAGAGTCCCTTACAGGAGACTCCGATTTTACGGAGGAGGTAATTTTTATTTGGTGCATTGGTAGTGCTGTCATAACATGAGTTGATTTCTCCCATCACAAAGTGATACCTTCGGGATAGGGACTACTTCTCCAAAGGGGGGCATTGCTCCGTAACCGTGCACGAGTCGGAACTGTGGCGTGTTATACTTGCCGCTATTTTTTTGTGTGGTTTAACATTAGTGATGTTCCTTCAGTCTACCTGACAAAGGCAGGGAGGTGTTCCTGACTCGCACTTAAAAAATGTGGATATTTTACTTACTCCACCGTTTACGGTGGGGGTAAAGAACGAGAAAGTATTGGCTTTAGCCTAAATACTTTTAACCAGTTGTTGATGTTATCCCGAACAACTTTCAAACTAAATTTATTATGCTGTTGGTGAGAACACCAACAGCGGGATAAAATCAGAGTCCCTTACAGGAGACTCCGATTTTAAGGAGCAAATAAAAGTCACGGAATGGTTCGTGACTTGCCAGTGAAAAAATCTCCCTCACAATAAGCAAGTCTTCGACTTTTGTCCCCTCTTATCTTGCTAAGAGAAGGGAGCAGGGGTTGAGTTTTGAAATTGTCAGGCATAAAAACTCTAAGGTCTGTGCCGTACACGGCTTGCCTTTACCTGGCTGTAGACAGGTGCTGCAGGCAGGTAAATCAATCCATTCTACGACAGCACTGCAAATGGGACCAAAACAAAAACCTAACATAAAGCAAGTATATCAAATACTTATCTGTGTTTCAAAATATTTTTAAAATATCTATTTTCTTTTCTATGAGAATATCTTATAGCACAAAGGAGACAGTAAAAGATATTTAGTAATCTTATAAATTATAAGTCTTATCTCCGCTGGGATGGTTGCCTATGGAATTAAACGAATTCAAAAGAAGGTTAAAAAAAGTAAAGTTAGTCGTATCGGATGTAGACGGGACACTTCTGAATAAAGAATACGAGCTGCCTGAACAATGCTGTGAGATGGTTCATAAGCTGATGGGAAAAAATATAATGTTTACTCTGGCTACACAGAGAATCCATTCTTCTATAGTACCCCTTGCCAGAGAGCTTGGAATTGAAATCCCGATAATTACTTTGAACGGTGCGTTAATCCAGGATGTGGATGGGAATAATTTATTGCACCGCTCGCTCATTCAGGGGAAAAAAGTAGACAAAGCACTGCGACTTGCAGATAAATATTTCGTCAGGATAGCACTCTGTCATAATGACCATATAGTTTTTACGGAGGATAATTCTGTGTTCCAAGATTTTCTTGGACAAATTGGAGTTGATTATAAACTTGTCGATTCTTATGATAAGTACAAAAGCGAAACCAACCATATCTTCATGGCGGGTAATGAGAGGGAGAACATACTAAAGGTAGAAAGGAAAATGAGGTTTTTCTCTCACAGGAAAATAATTGTCAGCAGGTTCCGTTCACAATCTCAGAGCAGTTTACACAAGCTCGAGATAATGCCAGCAAAGACAACAAAGAAAACAGGAATGGCTAAACTGGCGAAGTATCTCGGTATAAAGAAAGATGAATTAGTGGTTATCGGTGACTGGTACAATGACAGGGAACTTTTCGATTATGGCGGGCTGAACGTAACGTTGAAAGATTCAGTCGCAGAATTAAAACATAAAGCTCATTATGTTTCGCCTTATACGAACGAGGAAGATGGTGTGTGTCACTTCTTGGAGCTTTTTTATGATAACCTTGATAAGTAAAGGTGTATTGGTTTGAAAACTCATAACAGTTATGACAGAATAGCGAAGTTTTATGATGATGTAATTGGCAGGTCGTTCGAGCCAGCGTTCTTTCTTAAAGAATTAATAAATAAGTATAGCAGTAACGTTATAAGCTTATTAGAGCTTGGCTGCGGTACGGGAAGTATACTCGAAGTTCTCAGCAGGGATTATGATGTAACAGGAGTCGATCTTTCGGAGGAAATGCTTAAGATAGCCAGAAGAAAAAATGCCGGTGTTTCTTTATCGAAACAAAGCATAGTAGATTTTAAGTTAAATAAGAAGTTCGACGCAATTATTTGTGTTTACGATACTGTGAATCATTTAACAAAATTCTCAGATTGGAAAAAGTTATTCGGAAATATTTATAAGCATTTAAATCAATCGGGAATTTTCTTGTTCGACATTAATACAATAAGCAAGCTGGATAATTTAGCGTATTTATCTTCCTTTGTAGAAAAATTTAATGAGAATTATTTAGTCATAGATGTAAAGAAGTTGGGTAAGAATCTGTATGATTGGGAGTTAAAAATCTTTGAAAACATACAGAATGATGAATACAGGCTTCATGTAGAAAACATCAAAGAGGTCTCTTTTTCGATCAAAAGAATTAAAGATGAGTTGAGAAAGAATTTTATTATAAGAAAAACATTGACCGAAGATTCAAAACGAGTATCGGGAAATTCAGACCGTGTTTACTTTGTATGTAAGAAAAAGAATTAATTATTTTTACTAATAATAAAATTTTAGTTATGAGGAAAATAGTAGAATGTGTTCCAAACATCTCCGAAGGCAGGGATGAAAATATAATCAATGCATGTTCAGAGGCTGTTAAAAATGTTGAGGGAGTAACATTGTTGGATGTTGACCCGGGGAAATCTACTAACAGAACGGTATTTACATTTGTCGGCGACCTGGATTCAGTTGTAGAAGGTGCATTTCAATTTGCAAAAACCGCTTATGAATTGATTGATATGACAAAACATTCTGGTGAGCACCCAAGAATGGGTGCGGTAGATGTATGCCCGTTTGTACCGGTTGCAAATGTTACGATGGAGGATTGTGTGGATTGTGCAAAGAGATTCGGAAAGAGAGCTGGGGAAGAATTAGGTGTTCCGATTTATTTATATGAAAACGCTTCTGACAATCCTGATAGGCAAATGTTAAGACAGATACGCTCAGGTGAGTATGAAGGTATAAAGGATAAAATTAACAAACCAGAATGGAAGCCTGACTTCGGACCTCAGGAATTTATTCCAAAATCGGGAAACACTGCAGCAGGCGCGAGGTTTTTCTTGATTGCATACAACGTTAATATACTTGGTACTAAAAACCAGGCTCACAGGATAGCTCTGAATTTGCGTGAACAGGGTAGAGGACCCGACGACCCGGGCAGGTTAAAAGCTCTAAAAGGTATCGGGTGGTACGTAGATGAATACGACATGGCACAGGTTTCGATGAATCTCGATAATTATAAAATTACGCCACCGCATATAGCATTTGAGGAATGTGTAAAGGATGCAAAAGAGTTAAACATTGCAGTTTGCGGTAGTGAGCTTGTCGGCTTGATTCCGCTTGAAGCAATGCTAATAGCTGCGGACTATTACATGAAAAAAGAAAATTTGTTTATACTCGATGAGAAGCAGAAGATAAGATTAGTGATTGAACGACTCGGTCTTTCTTCGATAACTCCGTTTATCCCGGAGAAGAGGATTATAGAATATATGATAAAAGAAGAAGTAAACGAACCGCTTGCTTCTTTGAGTGTCAGGCAATTCACAGAGCTTGTTGGAGCAAGAACATCTGCACCGGGTGGAGGAAGTGTATCGGCATTGGTTGCATCACTTGGCGTAGCTTTAGGAACTATGATGGGATGGATGAGCTATGGCAACAAAAAATTTGAACATCTTGATTCTAAAATGCGGAAGTTTATTCCACCACTCCACTTCAAAATGAAAGAACTTATTCCATTGATAGACGCTGACACGAATGCATTCAACGATTATATGGAAGCAATGCGGTTACCACAGAATAAAGATGAAGAGAAAAAAATAAGAAATGAAAAGATGCAGGAAGGTTTAAAAAAAGCGATTGATGTTCCAATGAGTGTTATGAGAATTGGGGATTCATGCTGGGAGTGGATGTTTCAGATGGCGAAGTTTGGAAATATTAATTCGAAGAGCGATCTTGAAGTGGGAGCTAAAAGCCTTGAAACGGGAATTTGGGGCGCGCATAAAAATGTTCTAATCAATTTGCCGCAAATAGAAGATAAGAAGTATAAAAATGCCATACTTAATGAATGCGAAGTAATACTTGACAGAGCTAAGAAGAGTTCGGCGAGAGTTGTAAGGATACTTGAGAAGAGGGTATAGGATCAAGACTCTTTGTATTAGACATTGTTGTTCAAAAATCAAAAATCTAAAAACAAATAAATTCTAAAGTAAAAATACCAATTTTCAAAAAGTAGTTTGTGATTTTGATATTGCAATTTCGTATTTGTTTGAAAATTGCTATTTGATATTTGTTATTTCTATTATAATTTAGGTTCCGTTTAGTAATTTTCCTTTGCAATTTTATATGTTATTCAGTCTATTATCTCGTCTCTTCCTTTTAGTTTATTTAATTCCTCATTCTTAATTTGCTCCCCTTTATCCTGTAGCAAACTTTCTATGATTGGGATTAACTGTTTAGCAGCTAATATTCGCGGGAGAAAAACATAATTCGCACCTTCTTTATACAGTTCTAACGCTTGAGATGTACTTTCTGCAGTGACAATGATTTTTGCTTTTGGACAAAGTACTTTTATAAATTTAATCAAATGAAGATTATCCGTTCCCTTTAATATCGAATTCGGTATAGTTGATATGACAAGTTTTGCACAATGTATTCCTGCATGTTGAAGTGTATCCATGTTACTTATATCTCCGTAGATTGCTTTAATACCCATTTTATTTAACTCTTGATGAACATGGGGATTAAAGTCTATTACGACAATTTCGTCTTTAATACTCACAACATTATCACCCAGTTTTAATTCATCCTCAAAGTCTTTATGATGGTCAACAATCTCCCTGATAAGAGAACTTGCTTCACGGAAGAACCCAAGTATAGCAATATCTTTTTCGACAGAAATCTGTTCTGATGGAACCTCTGGTATGTCTTTGATTCCTATTTTCGTTATTATTTTGCTTAAACCTTTCTGAAATGGGTGGCTGAACTGTATCATATATGTAGAAATAATCGAAGTAATAGCAAATACAAAAATTATGATTGACAGAATATCCGTTCCAATGTGACCTAATGATACACCAAGAGCTGCAATCACTAATGAGAATTCACTTATTTGTGAAAGGTTTATAGGAACTAATAAGCTAACACGGTTTCCATTTTTAAATGCATGCAAGATGGGAAACATTGATACGAACCTTGTAGCGATAAGAAACAACGAAGCAATTCCGGCAATAGCAAGAATTCCAAGATTGTTCGTCGGGTCAGGAATCATCATACCGAGACCCACGAAGAATAGCATTAGGAAGAAATTGCGTATATTAGCAATCTTAGCTATAACATCGATACTATAGGGAAACGGGGAAATAGCAATGCCCGCTATTAAAGCGCCCATTTCAAGTGAAAGTTCGAAGTAATTAGCCAATCCGCAAATTAGAAAACACCACGCTAATGACGCAGCTAATATGAGCTCGGGAACTTTGGCAACATTTTTGTATACTTTACCCAATGCATATTTGCTTAGTATAAGACTGATGAGAACGAGTATGCCGCCTTTTGCAAATGACCATAATATGCTAAGAAAGTCAGGGTCGGCGAGGTTGGGTTGAATTGCAAGAATTACTATTGCCCAAATATCCTGAAACACCAGAATTCCAAGTGTAAGTCTTCCAGCAAGTGTGTCCAGTTCAAATTTGTCGTAAAGAAGTTTTACAACGATAGCAGTACTGCTGATACCAAGGCAAACTGCTAAATAAATTAAATCATAATTTCCTTCACCGAAAGAATAACCTAAAAGGAAGAAAAACCCAAAACCCATGCTGACACAAAGAACAAATTGGGAAGAGCCCGTAACGAGTAATGATTTTCCTGCTTCTTTAAGCTTTTTCATATCAATTTCCAAACCAATCATAAAGAGCAAGAGAATCAAACCGATATCTGCTATGACTTTAATATCTTCGGCACTCGACACAAAGCCAAAACCTATTTTCGGTCCAATCAAAACACCTGCGATAACATAAGAAAGAAGTAATGGCTGTTTGATGTAATTTCCAAGGAAAGCCATTATCATTGCAGCAAGGATGCTGATGCCAATGCTTGATATTAAATGATGCTTTCCGCCTGCAGATGAACCGGCGAGTGCGGATTCATTGAATATTAAAATTAAGATTAATAAAGCTATGAATGGTAATAACTTTTTAAGGATTTGTCTAGCACGAATTATCTTGGAATTTGTAGAGATTTTAGTCATATAAAGAATTACTGAAAAGACATTTTAACATCTTTTTTTAGTGATTTCTTTTACAAAAAACCTTAAAAAATTGTAACAAACTAAAGAAAAGAATTTATACAATCCACATCTTATTTTAAATATAAAGATAAATCTAAAATTTTTTAAGAAATATTCTAATAGAATTTTAAATTCATATTAATTTGTTTATTTTCGATTGCCTTCCATAAGTAGTTATGAATTGTTTTATTAATTTTTTTTACAAATTCCAAAATATAGAAAAATATACAGAATAGTTGATGAATGATATTTATTTTATTTTAGTTATCGTTTTATTCATACTTGCAGTGAGAGATTTGGTTGTAGGTGTCAGTAATGATGCTGTTAATTTTTTAAGTTCTGCCATTGGATCAAAATCTGCACCATTTTGGATTATAATGATCGTAGCCGGCTTAGGAATTATAGTCGGTGTAACTTTTTCCAGCGGATTGATGGAGGTTGCAAGAAAAGGTATCTTTCACCCAGAGCGGTTTTATTTTTCCGAGATTATGATAATCTTCCTCGCAGTTATGATCACGGATGTATTACTTCTGGATTTGTTTAACACTTATGCTTTACCAACCTCAACAACAGTATCAATTGTTTTCGAATTATTAGGTGCATCGGTAGCTGTTTCTATTTTTAAAATGATTAGATTAGATGAACCTATTCATGCATTAGGAGGATATATCAATTCAGAAAAAGCTTTAGTAATAATTTTAGGTATATTATTATCAGTTATTATTGCTTTTTCAGTTGGTGCATTAATTCAATACATTACAAGAATATTCTTTTCTTTCGATTATAAAAAGTATTTAAAATATTTTGGAGCACTCTGGGGAGGTGTTTCAATAACTGTGATTACTTATTTTATATTGATAAAAGGTGCAGGAGGTTCTTCATTCATAACTGAAGATACGCTAGCATGGATCAAATCAAATACAGTGATGATATTAGTTGTAAGTTTTATCAGCTGGACTATATTGCTGCAGTTGCTTAATTGGTTCATAAAATTGAATATACTTCAACTGATTGTTTTAGTCGGAACTTTTGCTCTTGCAATGGCTTTTGCAGGAAATGATTTAGTGAATTTCATCGGTGTTCCATTAGCGGGTTTGAAATCATTCCAGGTATTTATTTCCGATCCAAATGCAGTTGATCCCGATAAATTATCAATGATAGCCTTAACCGGAAAAGTAAAAACCGATACTTTTCTTTTATTGCTTGCAGGATTGGTTATGGTTATTACTTTATGGGTATCGCGTAAAGCAAGATCTGTTACAGCTACAACGGTTGATTTAAGCAGCCAGGGAGAAGAGCAGGAAAGATTTGGTTCTTCATTATTTTCGAGGACAATTGTTCGGGGTTCAATTGCTATGGGAAATACGATAAAAGGTTTCATACCGAATCTTATATATTATAAAATTGATAAACGCTTTGATCAAAAATTATATGAACAAAGAAGTAATCCGAAAGATGATAAACCAGCATTCGATATGGTTCGTGCTTCTGTAAATTTGGTCGTAGCAAGTATTTTGATTGCTTTTGGAACATCTTTAAAACTACCTTTATCTACAACTTATGTAACATTTATGGTTGCAATGGGGACATCATTTGCTGACAGGGCATGGGGCCGCGAGTCAGCCGTATTTCGTATTACCGGTGTAATCACTGTAATCGGAGGTTGGTTTTTTACAGCTATGTCCGCTTTTACCGTTGCTGCAATTTTTGCTTTAATAATAAGTTTTGGAGGATTCATTGCAATTGGTGTTATGTTGATTCTTGTTGTATTCTTGATTATTAAAACTCATACAATTCATCGCAAAAGGGAAAAGGAGATGGAAGAAACTAAAGAATTGGATTCTATAGAAGGACTGATTCAACAGGGTAATGTTATGGAGAGATGTTCAAAAAGTGTTTTAAGCATACTGGGTTCTGTATCAAAGTTGTACAATAGAACAATTCAGGGATTAATTATAGAGGACCGTAAACAGCTTAAGGAAATTAATAAAGAAGTTGACAAACTGAATAAACAGACCAAACGTCTTAAGAATAATATGAATAAAACAATTCAACTTTTGCACGATGATTCTATAGAGTCAGGGCATTTTTATGTACAAGTTCTGGATTATTTAAGAGAAATTGCTCACAGTTTAACATTCATTTCTTCTCCAATTTTCGACCATATCGATAATAATCATAAACCTTTAATAGCAGAACAGAAAGAGGATCTAAAAAATTTGAGTGCCAATATTGAACTTTTGTTTAAGGAAATTTTGATAATAATAAGGGAACAAAAATTTGAAGAGCTGGAAAAAATATTAACCAAGCAGCACGAATTGTTAGAAACAATCAGCAGGCTAAGAAAGAGACAAGTAAAAAGAATAAAAGGCAGTCAGGCAGGAACAAGAGTAAGTCTGCTTTACCTTGAAGTACTTGCAGAAACGAAAAATCTTTTATTATATACCATTAATTTGGTAAAAGCAAATAGAGATTTTGTAGAATACAGTAAGAAGCCTGAAAGTGAATAAATATAAGCTTGATATCTAATAAACTAAAGGATTAGTTATAGTGGGGAAAAAAATTATTGTTTTAGGAGCTGGTTTAGTTGGCAAAGCAATTATTCAAGATCTTACAAAAAATTTTGACGTTACATCTGCTGACATTAATAAAAGGGCTAAGTTCTTAAATTCTAATGATAATATCCCATCAATTCAAGCAGACCTTTCGAAAAGTGAAACCATCAAATCCATTGTAAAAGATTTTGATCTCGTAGTAGGTGCATTGCCTGGATTTGTAGGTTATAGCATGATTAAAAATGTTATTGAAGAGGGAAAGGATATTGTTGACATCTCATTTTTTCCTGAAGATCCTTTTACCCTAAATGAGCTGGCACTAAAACATAATGTAACGGTTATAACAGATTGTGGGGTTGCACCAGGCATGAGCAATATTATTTTAGGTTTTCACAACGAAAGAATGATGATTGAGAATTACAAATGTTTTGTTGGAGGTTTACCGTTTAAGAGAGAATGGCCCTTTGAATACAAAGCGGTTTTTTCCCCGATTGATGTAATCGAAGAATATACAAGACCTGCAAGATTTATAGAAGAAGGAAAGATTGTTGTGAAAGAATCTTTAACTGAACCCGAAATTGTTCATTTTGAAAACATTGGAGAATTAGAGGCATGGAATTCTGATGGTTTGAGAACACTCATGAAGACAATTAATATCCCGAACATGATAGAAAAAACATTAAGATATCCGGGGACTATCGATTACATAAAGGTTTTAAGAGATTGCGGATTTTTTTCTTATGAAGAGGTTGAAGTGAATAATAATAAAATAAAACCTATTGATTTAACCTCTAAACTTTTATTTCCAAAATGGGAATTAAAACCTGGCGAAGAAGACTTTACAGTTATGAGAGTAATTGTTGAAGGAAGAGAAAATGGTAATAGAAAGTCGTATGTATATGATTTATACGATAAATTTGACCCGGAAACAAAAACAACATCAATGGCGAGAACAACGGGTTATACATGTGCAGCAGCGGTGAATTTACTTATCGAAGGAAATTTCAGCAGGAAAGGTATTTGCCCACCGGAATATCTTGGAAGTGATGTAGAGAATTATAATTTTATCTTGGATTATTTAAGGGAAAGAGGAGTTGTTTATAAGGTGACATAATATGTAAGTGTGAAGCAATAGTGTGCATACCTGATTGAATTTTTTTATTTTATATCTTTTTATAGATAGTATTTTTAAACTGACTTATGAATAAATTATTTGCTTTAATATTAATCCTTATTTTTTGTAATAGTTCTAATTTATTATCGAGTAATAATATATCAGACGGCAATAATTTCATAACAGATGATAAATATTCACTCGAAAGATACCTTAGTATTAGAGGAGCAGGGAGTCCGGTTTATTCAAATGACGGGATGAAAATTTTTATTAAAACTTCGATTACGGGTACTTCTCAAATATGGATGATAGAAAAACCTTTACAGTGGCCTGCCCAAATTACTTATTATCAAAACAGGATAAAATCATACAGCTACTCACCCAGGAAAAACCTTATTGTTTTTCAAAAAGATGATGACGGTTCGGAGAGAGATCAAATTTATTTAATGAAACCCGATGGAACCGGTATTATAAATATTACAGATAATGAAGACGTAAAGTATCGTTTTGGAGTCTGGAGTGAAACGGATGATGTTTTTTATTATTCATCGAATGAAAGAGAGAAAGCCTATTATGATATTTATTCTTACAATTATCAGACCGGGGAGAAGAGTATAATTTATGTAAGTGATGATAAAAATTATCCAAGCAATGTTTCACCCGATGGGAGAAACATGATTATATCAAGGAGTTATTCTAATTTTGATAATGATCTTTATTTGCTCAATCTTAAAACTGGTGAATTGAAAAAGTTAACAGAATATGGAACTGAGAATGGACCGTCACGCACTTATGCAAGAGATTGGAGTAAAGACTCTAAAGGATTTTATTATATTAGTGATTACGGAAGAGATTTTATGAATCTTGGTTATTATGATCTTAGTCGAAAAGTCTTTACCTATATCGATGAAATACCTGATAAGGAGTTTATAATTAAAACAGAATATCTTAACAAAGATGTAACAAAGGTTGAGTTTTCCAAAGATAGATCATTAGTTGCTTATGTATTAAATTATAATGGGATAGATGAAATTGTAATAATAGATTTATTAAACAAAAAAGAAATACAAGTACCGGAAAAAATTAAAAGTTGTAATATTAGATCATTTGTATTTTCTAACGATGGAAAAAAAATGCTCATAGCTTATAATAATTATAAATCTCCAACTATCATATCTCAGTATGAAATTACTACAGGAAGTTTTGAACAATTAACGCGTCCTTCTTTATTTGGGATTTCAGAAGATACATTCGTTGAACCAGAACTTGTAACTATAAAGAGTTTTGATGACCTTGAAATATCAGGGTTTTTATATCTTCCGCTTGGTGCTAAAAAAAATTCGAACTTTCCATGTATTATTAGCATTCACGGTGGTCCGGAAAGTCAATCGAAAATAGGATTTAATTCTTTATACCAATATTTTCTCAGCAGGGGATATGCAGTTTTAGCTCCGAATGTAAGAGGTTCAAGAGGTAAAGGTAAATATTTCACAAGTCTTGATAACAAAAGGTTAAGAGAAAATTCAGTTGCTGATATTGCTGAATTCACAAAATATCTTATATCGACCGGGTATATTAATAAGGAGAAGATAATCGTAATGGGCGGGAGTTACGGAGGTTATATGACATTAGCATGTTTGACATTATACCCGGAACTCTTTGCTGCAGGTATAAGCAGGGTAGGAATTTCGAATTTCATAACCTTCTTATCAAATACAGCAGATTACAGACGAGCAAATCGAGAAGCAGAATATGGAAGTCTATCGTATGATTTTGGTTTCTTAGAAAGTATCTCACCGATAAATAAAGTCGATAGAATTAAAGCACCTCTTTTATTAATTCATGGGGAAAATGATCCACGTGTTCCGGTGAGTGAAGCTGAACAAATGTACGAAGCAATTAAGTCAAAAGGAGGTGTTGTCGAATTTTTGAAATTTGAGGATGAAGGTCACAGTTTGAGCAGGTCAGATAATAGATTAACAGCTTATAAAAAAATTGCAGAGTTTATTGATAAATATGTTAAAAAGAAATGAATGAAAAATTTTTATTGTTTCTCATTGTTAAGCTAATGTGAAGAATTCCATGTTGTCGTAATAGTGATGCCGGATTACATCTGCTCTTACAAGATTTACTAAAGTTCTGCTTGCCCTTCTTTCCGAGATGTTCACAAGTTTTTTAAATCCTTTCACAGTTATTCTATCATTTTCTTCAAGAAATTCGAAGAGAGCTTTCTCTATCTTTCCAACGGTTATTTTTAAAGGTTTTGAATTATTGTTAGAGTTTTTCAAAATGTTAATAGTTTCTTTCGAGGCTGAGATACTCTTATCATTATATCTAACGTATACTTTTTTTTGTTCAGTGTTATCATCGATAATAATTCTATGTGGTTTTTTGTTGCTTTCTTTAATTGAAACTACTACGACGTCGACGTTCTTAATGCAGATAATTTCTGATGAATATTCTATCTCAGGTTCACAGTAGAATTGGGCAGCAGTTTTTATGAGTTCCAATTCTCCTTTCTCACTTTCGACTCCAATAATTTTTCTGTCATCATCGACTCCAAACAAAATGTATCCGCCTTTAGAATTTGCAAAAGCTGTCATCTCTTTAGCAATTTTTATTGGGGAAGAGAATTTTCTCTTAAACTCAACATTTGAATTCTCACCTTCTTCAATAAGTTTGTAGAGTTCGACTAAATACATTATTAGAATATTACGTTTGAAAAATTTATTCTTTTAAATCCTCTTTCGATATAATTTGCTTGTATTTGAGCTAATAAGATGTTTAAAGCAAATGTTTGTTATTTGTTAAAATTAATTTCTACGGGCTAAACTGTCCAGATAATCCTGGAGTATTATTTGTGCTGCTGTGCTGTCAACAAGTCCTTTGTTTTGTCTTTTTTTCATTTTGAGTCCTGATGATATTATACTTTGCTTTGCCAGATTACTGGTGAGTCTTTCATCAAATAAATCAACGGATATTGTTAACGAATTCTTTTGAAGTATATTCTCAAGCTTTTGTTTGAATTTTTCGACTGCAATTGTTTGTGATGTTTTCTTGGATTTAAGATTTAATGGATATCCTAAAATGATTTTGGATATTTTTTCCTGTTTGATCAATGATAGTAATTTAATAAACAGATTATTATCATTATATAGAAAATCTCTTGAGAAGGAATATTTTTTATTTTCATCACTGACAGCTATACCAACTCTCCTCAAACCATAATCAATACCAAGATATTTGGTCTTATCTAGCAATAATTTTCAATGTAATTCAATTCTGTTCTTTGCAGAACTAATCATCCATTTTTTCTTTCAAGAAGTTCTTGAGTATCTTCCCGGGTTTGAAATGCATTTTCCTTCTTCCGGGTACGTATACGAATTCTCCGGTTTTTAAATTTCTTGCTTTTGGTTTCGGCTTTGTTTTCTTGACTTCGAAGACTCCGAAATCTCTTATCTCGATCCTGTTTACTGGGTCTGCTGACATTATCAATTCTCGTAGTGATTCAAAAAGTGAGTCAACAATTAATTTTTTTGATATTCTTTTACCGGATAATTTCATTTCAATTTTCTCTTCGACATCTTTTCGTGTTAATGTTTTCACTCTTTCCGGTCTTGGTTTTTTTGTTTGTCCCAGACCTGGGTTTGTGATTTCATTATTTTCCATGATTTTTTTCTCCTTTTATTTTTATGAATCTAATTAAATATAAATACGATGAAAACAATATTAAAGTTGTGGAAATATAGTAAAGAAAACTGTTTATATTAGATAAAAGTTCATTGTTAAATACTGAAAACAATAATATTAATCCGATACTGAATACAGCTAACTTACCGGGGTAATTAGACATCAATGTGATTTTCTTTTTATTCTTTAAATAAATTCCAAAAGATAAAATTAATAAATCTCTAAGTATTACAATCAAGAAAAACCATGTTGGAATAAGTCCTTTAAAATAAATAATTAATGCGATAATTACTACTGATATTTTATCTGCAAGTGGATCAATAATCTTACCAAGTTCTGTTACCTGATTAAGCCTTCTGGCAATATATCCATCTGAAAGATCAGTAACATACATTAATAACAATAAGAATATAATAATTGTATTACTTTTTTCAAATTGATAAATAAGAAGATAACCAACCGGTATAATTAGTATGATTCTAAAAATTGATAAAAGGTTAGGTATATAAAATATTTCTTTATTCATTAAATAATTATTTGATGTCTGCCTACTCTTCTCAAAGTTAATATAAAAAATTAAATGTTTAAAAAAACCGTATAATATAGTTTGAAAAAAAGTTATATTTGTTAAATTTCATAAGAAGAGTTAAAATGAATAAGATTTATTTTGACAATGCGGCAACGACCAAGATTGCACCCGAAGTTTATGAAGCTATGCTTCCTTATTTAAAAGATAATTTCGGTAATGCTTCATCAATTCACACCTTTGGTAAAACTGCAAAAGTAATACTCGAAGATGCAAGAGACCTGATCGCTGATTATCTCGGAGCGAAGCCAAAAGAAATATTCTTTACGAGTGGTGGAACGGAATCAAATAACTTTGCAATCAAGGGTTTATCTTTCAGATTTTTGGATTCCGATAAAAATCATATCATAACAACTACCATTGAACATTCTGCAGTTATCGAGATTGTAAATTATTTAAAAGATAGATTCGGATTCGGAGTTTCCTTTGTAAAACCGGATAGGAATGGAAATATAACTCCAGATGTGATTAGAGATGAAATCAAACCGGAAACATTTCTTATTTCGGTAATGCATTCTAATAACGAGATAGGTGTGATAAACGACATCTATTCTTTGTCTGGATTAGCTCATGAAAAGGAAATTTATTTTCATACTGATACCGTGCAGAGCGTAGGTAAAACTGAATTAAGTTTAAAGAACCTAAATGTTCACTTTGCAACTTTATCAGCACACAAATTTTACGGACCTAAAGGAGTTGGCATTATTTACATAAAAGAAGGAACGATTGTTGATAAATTTATTCACGGGGGAGGGCAGGAAAGGAACACGAGGGGCGGTACAGAAAACATCGCTGGCATAGTTGGTTTGATGAAAGCTGTGGAACTGCTGAAAATGAATTTTTCAAAGGACATAGACCATTACTTAAAACTCAAGCACTATCTAATTAAAAATCTAAAAGAAGCATTTAAAGGAAATATTATATTCAATTCCCGTGAGGAAAAATCGCTTCCAAACATAGTAAACGTTTCTTTCAAACCTGATAAATTTAATTTTGACCCGGAGATGCTTTTAATTATGCTTGACTTAAAGGGTATAGCAGCTTCGAGTGGTTCTGCCTGTACGTCAGGTTCGATAAAACCGTCGAGGGTTTTACTGGAAATGGGAAGAGATGAGCGAACAGCCCTTTCATCTTTGAGAATATCATTCGGGAGGTATAACACACTCGATGAAATTAACTACTTCATGTCTTCTCTGAAAGAAATAATAAAATAGTCTTAACAGCATGGAAGCGGGTGAGCTTTGTATCGGAATTTTTGAGTTTTAGTTTTTTATTATGATGAGTATATATTTACTTTCTTAAAATTCCAAATTAATAATATTCATGATGCAGGTAAGTTATAGAAACGTAATTTATGCTTGCATAGGATTAATAGCTGTTGTATTAATCGGAACTTTCGGGTATTGGGTTATTACGGAAGAGAATTATTCATTATTCGATTGTTTTTATATGACAATTATTACGATCACAACTATCGGGTACCAGGAAATTCTGGATTTCAGTTCATACAAAGGAGCCCGGTTGTTCACGATATTTATTGCTTTATTCGGAATTGGATTGTTGACTTATTTCCTGTCAAGTATAGCGGTTATCATTATCGAAGGACACATAAAAGAAACATTTAAAAAAACAAAAATGGAAAAACGATTAGTCAAATTAAAAAACCACTATATAGTATGTGGTCTTAATAAAAACAGCGAACATCTTGTCGAGGAATTGATCTCGACAAAAAGAAATTTTGTCTTAATAGAGAATGATGAAAAAGTCATAGAAGACTTTTTAAAGTTATACCCGTCGTTATACTATATTCAGGGTAATGGAAGCAGTGATAACGTTCTCACCAAAGCCGGTATCGAAAAAGCAAAAGGTGTGTTCGCAGCAACGGGGGACGACAATCTGAATCTGGTGATTAGCCTGTCAGCTAAACGTTTAAACCCTAATGTAAGGGTGCTATCATATTGCTTCGAAAGAAATAATATGGACAAAATAAACCTTGCCGGTGCCGATAAAGTAATTTCTCCGAACTTTATAGGTGCATTAAGAATGGCATCCGAGATGGTAAGACCGACAGTGACTTCGTTTCTCGATACGATGCTCCGCGATACTGATAAAAATCTGAGGATTGAGGAAATAAACATTTCCGAGAAGCATTACGGAGAGACGATAGGAAATCTTCGTAAGAAAGAATTCAGCAGCGTGCTTATACTTGCATTGAAGGAAAAAGACACATGGCTTTATAATCCAAAGGATGACATAGTAATTGGTAAAGATAATACACTTATCATTATGACTACCCCTGAAGACAGAATGAAAATGGAAAAGGCGTTTTCGTGATACCTTCCTCTTACTTTACTTTCTTTTTTTATGGGTGGCATTGGTAGTGCTAACTAACCTGTTTCTACTTCCCGCTCGCGGGTCGAACCTTATCATGTTATGCCTAACATTAGTTTTTTTCTGCAGGAGGTATTCCTGACTTGCACTTAAAAGGTGTGGAGATTTTGCTTACCCCACCGTTTACGGTGGGGGGAGAGAACGAGAAGTATTGGCTTTAGCCTAAACACTTTTATATATGCTTTGGGCTAAAGCCCGGGTTTTGGGCGTTCTTTCTTCCCTGCCGTAAACGGCAGGGTAA
>CAYYJH010000015.1:0-39151 GCA_964472195.1 uncultured Ignavibacteriaceae bacterium
TAAAAGAGGAAGAAGTGCAAGAAGAAGAAAAGGAAGATACAACGGAAGAAGAAAAAGAAGATATAACTGAAGAAGTAAAGGAGAATAAGACCGAAGAAGTACAGGAAGAAGTGAAGGAGAATAAGGCCGAAGAAGCGCAAGAAGAAGAAAAAGAGGATACAACTGAAAAATTGAAGGAGAATATAACCGAAGAATTGAAGGAAGAAGAAAATAAAGAAGTTGTCGAGAGTACTACAGAAATAAAAGACGAATCCTTAAGTGAATCCGAAGAGGAAATTATTAATTTAGAAACAGACGAAGATAAAACAGGACGATTTAGGTGGTACGCAGTGAGAATTATATCAGGGCATGAAAATAAGGTAAAGACATACCTCGATAGTCAAATAAAACTCGAGCGATTAGAAGATAAAATTCGGAATGTTTTGATACCTCTGGAAAAAGTATTTGAAGTTAAGTCCGGGAAAAAGAAAATAAAGAAAAAGAATTTCTTACCGGGATATATACTGGTCGAAGCCGATTTAGATGATAAAATTAGAAGTTTTATCTCACAGTCACCTTCAATAATAAATATGGTAGGTTCTAAAAGTATTAAAGGGCAAAGGCTGGAACCAATTCCATTAAGAGGTGACGAAATTAAAAGAATAAATGCCATACTTAATGAAGACAATCAGAGTGAAAAGATTGATTTTCAATTATCTGTTGGTGACCCTGTAAAGGTCACAAGTGGTCCTTTTAATAATTTCAATGGTAATGTTCTGGATATAAACACTGAGAAAATGAAAGTAAAAGTAATGGTTAGTATTTTTGGGAGAAAAACCCCAATTGAGTTAGAATTTACACAATTAGAAAAACAAAAATAACAGACTTAAAATTTAAAAATTCTTTAAACACTTATGGCAAAAAAAGTAGCAGGATTTATTAAATTGCAAATCCCGGCGGGTCAGGCAACAATGGCTCCTCCCGTTGGACCAGCACTAGGACAAAGAGGTGTTAATGGAATGGAGTTTTGCAAACAATTTAATGCAAGAACACAGGACAAGAAAGGTTTAATTATCCCGGTTGTTATAACCGTTTACGCTGATAAATCTTTCACATTCATTACAAAAACTTCACCCGCAGCAGTATTACTTTTGAAAGCTGCAGGATTAGAAAAAGGTTCAGGTGTACCGAACAAAACAAAAGTTGGAAAGGTCACAAAAAAGCAAGTAAAAGAAATTGCAGATATTAAAATGGTTGATTTAAATGCGAGAGATTACGAGCACGCAATGAGTATGGTTGCTGGAACAGCAAGGAGTATGGGAATTACCGTAGAGTAAAAACAAAAGACATTATAATACAATCATGAAACTGACAAAAAAACAAAAAGAAATTAATAAGAAAATAGATTTCAATAAGGAATACAGTATATCCGAAGCTGTAATGTTGATTAAACAATCCGCTAATGCAAAATTTGATGAGACAATTGATATTTCTGTGAATCTTGGCGTTGACCCGAAACATGCTGACCAGGTAGTAAGGGGAACAGTATCTCTTCCACACGGTACGGGTAAAAACATAAGAGTTTTAGTTATAGCCAAACCGGAAAAGCAGGATGAGGCTATAGAAGCTGGAGCAGATCATGTTGGTTTTGAAGATTATCTTCAAAAGATAAAAGATGGCTGGACTGATATTGACGTTGTTATTGCTGCCCCGGATGCGATGGGTGAAATAGGTAAGTTAGGAAAAATATTAGGACCAAGAGGTCTTATGCCAAATCCGAAAAGTGGAACAGTTACACCGGATATTGGACAAGCTGTAAAAGAAGTTAAAGCCGGGAAAATTGATTTTAGAGTTGAGAAAAGTGGCATAGTACATTCAGCTATTGGTAAAGCTTCTTTTGAAGAATCCCAGCTTAAGGATAATATTGTTACATTTATCAAAACAATAATAAAATTAAAACCAGCAGCAGCAAAAGGAACTTATATGAAGAATATTACGATTTCATCTACAATGGGACCTGGAATAAAGATTGATAAAAATTTAAATGAGATTAAATCTGCTGCATAGATTTTTCAAATAGAAATTACGCACTCTTAGCACATATTATAGTTCTTTAGACTATTTTGAAATGCCTCATTTGTTTTATTTATTAAAGTAAAAAGTTATGGATAAGAAGAAAAAAATTGAGACAACTGGTGAAATTGCATCATTGATGGATTCGACTGAAGCTTTATACTTGACGGATTTTACAGGTATGACTGTAGAAGAAGTCAATGAACTCAGAGATGAGTTTTTTAAATCTAATATAAAGTATAAAGTTGTTAAGAATACATTAGCTTTAAGGGCTGTACAGGAATCTAAAAAATTTTCGGATTATAATGAAAAAATAAGTGAATTCTTAAAAGGTCCGACCGGAATTATTTTTTCTAACGAAGATCCGATTGCACCAGCAAAGGTACTCAAGAAATTTTTTAGTAAAAGTGAGAAGCCGAAACTGAAACTAGCAATAGTTGAAAAGGAAGTATATGAATCAGACAAACTTAATACATTGGCTTCTTTACTTTCTAAGGATGAATTAATTGCTGGTATTGTGTTTTGTTTGAATTCACCAGTTACGGGTATTGTTGGTTCAATAAATGCAGTTGTAAGGGATCTTGCAAGCATCATTGAAGAAGTTGCAAAAAAGAATGCAGCTTGAGTTTTAAAATATTTCAAAAATAAAATTAAAATTAAATATAAAGGAATAAAAAATGTCAGTAGATGAATTAGTTGAAAAGATTTCAAATTTAACTTTACAGGAAGCCTCTGAATTGAAAAAAGCTCTCGAGGAAAAGTTTGATGTAACAGCTGCTGCTCCAGTTATGGTTGCCGGCGGAGTACCCGGGGCAGGAGATGCAGGTGCTCCTGCTGAAGAAAAAACTGAATTTACAGTTGTACTTGAAAGTTTTGGGTCACAAAAGATTAATGTTATTAAAGCAGTGAAAAATGCTACGGGACTTGGTTTGACTGAAGCAAAAGCTCTTGTTGAAGGTGCACCGAAACCTGTTAAAGAAAATGTATCGAAAGACGAAGCTGAGAAATTAAAAGCAGATTTAGAATCAGCGGGTGCGAAGGTTGAACTTAAATAGCAGACCTATTGAAAAATTTTAAAATTAATATTTAAAAATAATATATTATAATCCCGGCGGGTAATCCTGCGGTCGGGATTATTTGTTAAATTTCACGGAGGAAATTTAATATATGGAATTAAATGCAGAAGCTTTAAGGCTTAAAACTCTAAGTGATAAGAACAAAAGATTAACTTTTTCTAAAGCGAATATTCATAAGACGCCACCGGACTTGTTAAATGTTCAGGTTCAGTCATTTAAAGATTTTTTACAAGAAAATATTCCTATTAGTAAAAGAAAATCTCAAGGTCTTCAAAAGGTTTTCGAGGATAATTTTCCTATAACAGATTCTCGCGAAACAGCAATACTGGAGTTTGTTGAATATTTTGTAGAGAAACCTCCATATTCTATTTTAGAATGCCAGGAGCAAGGTCTCACATATGCTGTCCCTGTCAAAGTTAAGCTCAGGTTATCTACAAAGCCAAATACATCCGCAAAAGAATATAATTATGTATTAGAGCAGGATGTCTATTTAGGAAATTTACCATACATGACTTCCCGTGGTAGTTTTATTATCAATGGAGCAGAAAGAGTAATTGTAAGTCAGCTACATAGATCTCCCGGAGTAGTTTTTAATAAATCTATTCATGCTAATGGAACACAGTTATATTCTGCAAGAGTGATTCCATATAAAGGATCATGGGTAGAATACACAACGGATATAAATGATCTGTTATATGCTTATGTAGATCGAAAAAAGAAATTCTATTTTTCTACCTTGTTAAAAGCATTAGGTTTTAATGATAAAATTCAAATGCTTGAACTTTTCGAATTAGTTGAAAAGGTAGAGATTAATAACAAAAATTATCAAGATTATACGGAGAGAATCATCGCTGAAAATGTTATTGATAAAGAAACGGGAAACGATTTAGAAATACCGGTGAATACGATGTTAACAGAAGAGCATTTAGAAAAAATATTGAACAGCGATTTCAAAAATTTGTATTTGCTTAAAAACGAACCGACTGATGGAGAGAGAATTATTTTTAATACTATTATCAGTGATGATGAAGAGAGTGACATATTAATAGAAAAGACACCCGTTGATATTGTACCTAAAGATAAAAAATTAAGTCTAATTGTAGATACAGAAGGTGAAAGTGCTAGAAGCTATATTGAAAAGCAATTCTTTAATCCAAAGAAATATAATCTCGGTGATGTAGGGAGATACAAGATTAACAGAAAACTTGGGTTAAAAATAGACCCTCACATTACTATTCTAACACTCGAAGATATTTTAGCTATTATAAATTATATAAAAGATTTGATTGATGGTAAAAAAGCTGTCGATGATATCGATCATTTAGGGAACAGAAGAGTAAGAACAGTGAATGAGCAATTGTCACAGCAGTTTGGCTTGGGTTTGTCACGTATGACAAGGACAATTCGAGAGAAAATGAGTATTCATGACGAGGAAAGCCTTACCCCTTCAAGAATAGTAAGTTCAAGACCGATAACAAGTGCTCTTTCTTCATTTTTCGGAACGAGCCAGTTGTCACAGTTTATGGATCAAACCAATCCTCTTGCTGAAATGACTCATAAAAGAAGAATTAGTGCATTAGGACCCGGAGGTCTTTCAAGGGAAAGAGCAGGTTTCGAAGTAAGAGACGTTCATTACACCCATTACGGGAGGCTGTGTCCTATTGAAACACCGGAAGGTCCTAACATTGGACTGATATCATCCTTATGTATTCATTCAAGAATTAACGAATTGGGATTTATTGAAACACCATATAGAAAAGTTGAAAATTCAAAAGTGACTGACAAGATAGAATATCTTTCAGCTGATAAAGAAGATAGTTTTAGAATTGCTCAGGCAAATGCAAAAATTAATAATAAAGGTGGTTTTTTAGATCTAAGAGTGAAGACAAGATTCAAAGGAGATTTTCCTTTATTGAAACCAGATGAAATTGATTACATGGATGTTTCGACAAATCAGATTGTAAGTGCAGCAGCAGCCTTAATTCCATTCTTAGAACATGATGATGCTAACAGAGCACTCATGGGAAGCAACATGCAAAGGCAGGCAGTTCCTCTTTTAAGACCAAAAGCTCCCGTTGTAGGTACAGGTTTTGAAGAAATTGTTGCCAGAGATTCAAGGTCTATGATTTTAGCAGAAGCTGATGGTACCGTAGAATATGTTTCCGCAGAAAAAATAAGAGTAAGATATAATATAAGAGAAGACTCAGAGGATAATTTATTAAACTTTGAGGATAAGAGAACCGTTGAGTACAAATTGGTGAAGTTTTTGAGAACTAACCAGGATACATCAATTAATCAAAGACCAATTGTACATGAAGGTCAAAAGTTTAAAAAAGGTGATGTCCTTGCGGATGGTTCTTCAACAGAAAAAGGTGAATTAGCTCTTGGAAGAAACATACTTGTAGCATTTATGCCTTGGAGAGGTTATAATTTTGAGGATGCAATTGTAATTAGTGAGCGTGTAGCTGCAAAGGATATTTATACATCTGTTCACATTGAAGAATTCAGCCTTGAAGTAAGAGATACGAAACGTGGTGAAGAAGAACTTACTAAAGAAATTCCAAATGTGAGCGAGGATGCCACTAAAGATTTAGATGAAAACGGTATAGTAAGAATCGGAGCCGAAGTTAAAGAAGGCGATATTTTGATTGGAAAGGTTACTCCTAAAGGCGAAACAGAACCAACACCTGAGGAAAAATTATTAAGAGCAATTTTTGGTGATAAAGCAGGTGACGTAAAAGATGCATCATTGAAAGCACCTCCAGGATTAAAAGGAATTGTCATCAATAGAAAACTCTTTTCAAGGAAAACAAGAGATACAGAGAGCAAACGTGAAGAGAAACGTAAAATTGATATGTATGAATCGGAAAGAAAAGAGGAGATCAAGAAACTTAATAATAAATTTGCAGAAAAGCTGGGAATACTTTTAGACGGAAAAACTTCTTTAGGCGTTAGGGATAATAAAGGTAACTTAGTGATTAAGAATGGAGTAACCTTTAAAAGAGAGACATTTTCTAATCTCATTAAAAAAAGTGGATATGATTTAAAAGTTCTGGACTATGATGTAGAATGGTCGAATAATAAACGTGCTAATACTTTTATACCTGATATATTTAAGAATTACAATTATAAATTTAATGAGATTGAAGAGAAGTATAAGAGATTAAAAGTAAAAGTAACACTTGGAGATGAATTACCAACTGGTGTTGTTAAATTAGCGAAGGTGTACGTTGCAAAGAAGAGGAAATTATCCGTGGGTGATAAAATGTCAGGAAGGCACGGTAACAAAGGTGTGGTTGCAAAGATTGTTCCTCAAGAAGATATGCCTTTCCTGCCCGATGGTACTCCAATTGATATTGTTTTAAATCCTTTAGGAGTTCCATCAAGAATGAATCTGGGTCAGCTTTACGAAACAGCACTTGGATGGGCGGGTAAAAAGATAGGATGTAAATTTGCAACTCCAATTTTTGATGGTGCTACTGTTGAAGAGATTAAAGACATACTTGAAAAAACAGGCTTACCAAATAATTCAAGGTTAGATCTTTATGATGGCAGGACAGGTACTAAATTCGATCAGAAAGTTACAATCGGATACATTTACATGTTAAAATTATCACACCTTGTTGATGACAAGATTCATGCAAGGTCCATTGGTCCATATTCTCTAATTACTCAACAACCGCTTGGTGGTAAAGCACAATTCGGTGGTCAAAGATTTGGAGAAATGGAGTGCTGGGCATTACAGGGATATGGAGCAGCAAATATTCTGCAAGAAATACTGACTGTAAAAAGTGATGATGTACAAGGACGAAGTAAAGTATATGAAGCAATAATTAAAGGTGAAAATTTACCAGAACCGGGAATTCCTGAATCTTTTAATGTTTTATTGAAAGAATTACAGGGTTTATGCTTAGATGTTAATATTGAATAGAATTGGAACAATACATTTAATTAAAGTTTATTAATAAAAATAAATAACTAAATAAGAATATGGCATATAAAGCAGATTTAAAAAGAAAACGCTTTTCCAAGGTCACTATTAATTTAGCTTCAACAGATTCTATTATTTCGAGTTCGTATGGTGAAGTTACAAAGCCAGAAACGATAAATTATAGAACTTTCAAACCTGATAAGGATGGTTTGTTTTGTGAAAAGACCTTCGGTCCAGTTAAGGACTGGGAATGTCACTGTGGAAAATATAAAGGAATCAGATATAAAGGAATTGTATGTGATAGGTGTGGTGTTGAGATAAATCTTAAAAGTGTAAGAAGGGATAGGATGGGACATATTTCTTTATGCGTTCCTGTTGTACACATCTGGTATTTTAGATCAATGCCGTCAAAAGTTGGATACGTACTGGGAATTTCCTCGAAAGAATTGGAGAAGATAATATATTATGAAACTTATGTTGTTATCAACCCTGGGAAAACTGATTTCCAAAAATTAGATCTAATTACAGAAGAGGATTACTTAGAAGCACTCGAAAACATGAGTGATGCTGAACAGGCACTTGACGATGAAGACCCCAAAAAATTTATTGCTGGTCAAGGAGGAAAAGCAATAAAAGAGTTATTAAAAAGGGTTAATATTGAAGGAGAAGTCGGAACTTTAAGATCTCAACTTGCTGATCATCCATCCGCACTGAAGAAAGCAGATATTATTAAAAGATTAAGAGTTCTTGAGTCTTTCAGAACTAAAGAGGGTGGAAAGCCAAACAAACCTGAATGGATGATTCTTGATGTAATCCCAGTTATACCTCCTGAATTAAGACCTTTGGTTCCTCTTGAAGGGGGGAGATTTGCAACGAGTGATTTAAATGATCTTTATAGAAGAGTTATTATTAGAAATAATAGATTAAAAAGATTGATAGATATTAAAGCCCCTGAAGTAATTCTTCGAAATGAAAAGAGAATGCTTCAAGAAGCGGTTGATGCTTTATTAGATAACTCGAGGAGAGTAACAGCTGTTAAATCTGAAAATAGGGCTCTCAAATCATTGTCTGATATTTTAAAAGGGAAACAAGGTAGGTTTAGACAAAATTTATTAGGTAAAAGAGTAGATTATTCCGGAAGGTCAGTCATTGTTGTTGGACCAGAGCTTAAATTACATGAGTGTGGAATGCCAAAAGACATAGCTCTTGAATTATTCAAGCCATTTGTTGTAAGACGATTAATTGATAGAGACTATGTTAAAACAGTCAAAAGTGCAAAAAAATTAATTGATAAAAGAACTCCTGAAGTATGGGATATTCTTGAGAATGTTATTAACGGTCACCCGGTTTTATTAAATCGTGCACCAACACTTCACAGATTAAGTATACAAGCATTTCAACCTGTTTTAATCGAAGGGAAAGCAATAACTCTTCATCCATTCGTATGTATAGCATTCAATGCTGATTTTGACGGTGATCAGATGGCTGTTCATGTTCCACTATCTTTTGATGCGCAATTAGAAGCATCCATCATGATGCTGTCAACTCATAATATACTTTCACCTCAGAATGGAAATCCAATAATTGTTCCTAATCAGGAATTGATTTTAGGATGTTATTATTTAACTAAAGAACTTGCAAATGATTTGGGTGAAGGAAAAATCTTTTCTTCTCCTGAAGAAGTTATTATTGCATATAATAACAAAATGGTTGGATTACATGCAAGAATCAAAGTAAGAATTGATGGTGAGATTATACCTACCACTACAGGACGTGTGTTATTTAATCAAATCATCCCTGAAGGTTTACCATTTATTAATGGACTTTTAAAGAAGAAAAAAGTCATTGATATTGTTGGAATGGTATATAAAAAGGTTGGAAATCAAAAGACTTCAATATTTCTTGATAAGTTGAAAGAGTTAGGTTTTAAAAATGCTACGGATGGTGGATTATCAGTAAACATTGATGACATTGAAGTTCCGGAAACAAAAAAGAATATCATAGCAGAAGCAATAAAGAGAGTTGAAAACATTGAAAAATCGAAATTAAGAGGTATTATATCTGAAAATGAAAGATATAATAAGGTGATTGATATTTGGACACACGTAAGGGATGCTGTTAAGAATGATTTAATGAACAATCTTAAGATGTCAAAACATGGATTCAATTCTTTACATATGATGATAGACTCTGGTGCGAGAGGTTCGGCAGAGCAGGTTAGTCAATTAGCTGGTATGAGAGGATTAATGCAGAAACCTCAGAAATCTCTTACAGGTCAGGCAGGGGAGATCATCGAGAATCCTATTTTAGCAAATTTTAAAGAAGGTTTGTCAATACTTGAGTATTTCATCTCTACTCATGGAGCCAGAAAAGGATTAGCAGATACCGCATTGAAAACAGCAGATGCAGGTTACTTGACCAGAAGGCTCGTTGATGTGGCTCAGGATGTTATTATTAATGAAAAAGACTGCGGTACTATCAGGGGAGTAATAACCGAAGCTTTAAAAGAAGGTGAAGATATAAAAGAATCCTTAGCTGAGAGAATTCTTGGAAGAGTAACTGTTAATGATATTGTTGACCCATTAACAAAAAAAATTATTGTAAAAGCCGGTGAAGATATAACAGAAGAAAAAGCTGATATGATTTCCAATACTCCTATAACCGCAGTTGAAATTCGTTCGGTTCTTACATGTGAAAGTAAAAGAGGAGTATGTGCAAAATGTTATGGCAGAGATTTATCAGTTGGTAATTTAGTTGAAGTTGGAGAAGCTGTTGGTATTATCGCCGCGCAGTCTATTGGAGAACCTGGAACACAGCTAACACTCAGAACATTCCATATCGGTGGAACGGCAAGTAAGATTATAACTCAATCACAGATACCAACAAAGTTTGACGGAAAGGTAAAGTTTGAGAATTTGAGACTTGTAGAATATAAAGGTGCAACGGGGAATGTATATAGATCACTCAGCAGAAACGGAATCATAAACATTCTTGATAGTAAGGGTTCCAAGCTGACTAAATATGCTGTCCCTTACGGAGCAACGTTACTTATCAGGAATAATCAAAAAGTTAAGAAAAATGAAACATTATACGAATGGGATCCATATAATTCAGTTATTATAGCAGAACATGATGGTCACATAAATTATAGTGACATGGAAGAAGGTAAACAATATGAACTTATTAAAGATGAACAGACTGGTCATTTCCAAAAAACTGTTATTGAAAGTAAAGATAAAACAAAGAGTCCAACAATACAGATATTAAGTCCTAAAGGAAGCAAACGAATTTTAAGTTCATATTTAATTCCTGCGAAAGCTAATTTATTAATTGATAATGGAGCAGATGTAAAAGCAGGGACTATAATGGTTAAAATCCCCAGAGAATCTGGAAAAACCAGGGATATAACCGGTGGATTACCTCGGGTTACGGAATTATTTGAAGCAAGGAGTCCGAGTGATCCTGCTAAAGTAGCTGAGATTGATGGGAAAGTTGAAATTGGAAAGATATCAAGAGGAAGTAGAGAATTAAGAATTATCAGCCTTGACGGTTCAAAAACTGTTGATTATAAAATTCCAATTGGAAAACACATTCTTGTTAGAAATGGAGATATTGTAACAGCTGGAGAATCAATGACAGGGGGAGCTCATGATCCGATCGATATTTTGAAAATTAAAGGTGTTGCCGAGGTTCAGGAATATCTTGTAAATGAAATCCAAGAAGTCTACAGGATACAAGGTGTAAAAATAAATGATAAACACATCGAAGTAATTGTAAGACAGATGTTACAAAAAGTAAGAGTTACTGATGCAGGGGACACAAGATTTCTTGAAGGTGATTTAATTCATAAAATTAATTTTGCAGAGGAAAATGAGAAATTGAAAGGCATGGTTGTAGTTAAAGATAAAGGTAATAGTAATGCTGTTAAGGAAAATGAAGTTCTTCCTAAGAAAATAGTCAAGGAAATCAATACCACACTGAAGAAGAAGAACAAAGCGACAGTTAAAACCAGAGATGCTATGCCTGCAACAGCAGATGCGGTGTTATTAGGAATAACACAAACTTCATTAACTACAGATAGTTTTATATCTGCCGCATCATTCCAGGAAACGACAAGAGTTCTAACTGATGCTGCAATTAAAGGGAAAGTTGATCATCTGTTAGGTTTGAAAGAAAATGTAATTATTGGTCAATTAATTCCTGCAGGTACGGGACTAAAAAAGTATAAAGACCTTATAGTTGTACCGAAAGATATTGAAATTACTAAAAAGAAGGAAGGAGTGAGTGAAGTGGTAAGCGAAGAGAAAGAAGAAGTAAAAACTTAATAATGTAGATTTTTTAAAAATTTATCTTTATAAAGCTCGCTTGAATAAAATGATTTAGACAAGCGGGCTTTTTGTTTATGATATACAATTTGGGTTTCCAGAATTATTTGGAAACCCTTTTTCATATAAAGAAATTCTTATAATGGAGTATTATTGCTTTAAAACAAAAGGTTAATAATTACAAAAATAGAAAAATAAAAATTATATGATATTTCATATTATTGTTTGACTTTAATAAAAAATTAGTTATTTTTGTATATAAGTGGGGGGATGTGGGGAAATGTGGAGATTCACCCCATTTAAAACAGAAATATTAAATAATTTTATGTTTCAAGGTCACTCAATAGGAAATATAGATTCGAAATCAAGACTAATCATCCCGGTTAAGTTTCGCAAATATATTAAACCTGAAGCTCAAAATAAAGTTGTTTTAACAAGAGGACTTGATAAGTGTTTATTTGTTTACCCTCTCAATATATGGGAAAATGTAAAGGCTCGTTTATCAAAGTATAATGCATTCAATTCTGAGCAACGATTTTTCCTAAGACAATTCCTAATGTTTGTTAATGAATGTGAACTTGATTCACAGAACAGAATATTAATACCAACTCAATTAATTCAATTCGCAGAGATATCGAAAGAAGTTTTAATACTTGGTCAGTTGGATAAAATCGAACTCTGGAATCCAGAAAAAACCAAGGAATATGAAAAAGGTCAACCGGAATCCTACGAAGCAATTGCAGAAAAAGTATCCGAGATATTCAATCTAAATAACGAAATTTAAGAGTAAGCCAATGATGTCAAACAATATAGATAATTAAAGTATCATGAATACTTTGTACAAATGCAGAATGATATTTTTCATATTCCAGTTCTTTTAAATCAATCAATAGAATTATTAATTAATCCAAATTTTATTAATAATGTTATAATTGACGGAACGACCGGTGGTGGAGGTTACGCAGAAGAGATTAATAAACGAACTTCAAACGCAAGTAAAATAATCTGTATAGATAAAGATGAAAATGCGTTGAGTTTTAGCAAGAATAGGTTACATAATTATTCTGACAAGATTACTTTTGTTAATGACAATTTTGGTAACATTAAAAGAATCCTAAAAACAATAAACATTAAATCAATAACAGGTTTTGTGTTGGATCTTGGCTTATCGTCATATCAGCTCGAAAAGGAAGATGGCTTTAGTTACATGAAAGATACCCCGCTTGATATGAGAGCTTCTAAAATTAATAAAATAAAAGCATCTGATGTTATAAATGGATATTCAAAACAAGAGTTAACGGATTTGTTTAGAGATTATGGTGAAATCGGAAATGCGACGAGATTATCAGATATAATCATTCAAAATAGAAAAAAGCAAAAGATTAATTCCACTATGCAATTGGTAGAAATTATAAAGAGCGAATACAAAATTAGTGAACGAAATCTTTATAAGTTTTTATCAAAGATTTTTCAAGCTATTAGAATAGCTGTAAACAACGAACTAAAAAATTTAGAGAATGCTTTGTATCAGTCGCTTGATTGCTTAACAGTTGGGGGCCGGTTAGTTGTTATTTCTTATCACTCTCTGGAAGATAGGATAGTAAAAAATTTTTTCAAAGAAATGTCTTTTACTCCTTCGATATCAAAGTATAAATTGAATGATGATTTAAAAACCGCAAAATTAAAAGTATTAACCAGGAAGCCTATAACTCCATCGAGGAAAGAGATAGTTGCTAATCCAAGAGCAAGAAGTGCAAAACTTAGAGCCGCAGAGAGACTATGAAGTCTTTGAGTAGAAATATAAAAGCAAATACAACAGGAAAGAGAATATCTATATTTTATGTTTTAATTGGTTTTTTTGTATTCGCATTCATAATTGGAATTTATATTAACAATGTAATTATTGTAAATGAATTAACTGTAACTAATAACAATCTAAAAGAGTCTTTTGATAAAGAAATGCAAAAGAATGATATGTTAAGATCAGAAATGGAAAAACTAAGTAGTTATGAAAGGATAAGAGTCATTGCTACTGAGAAATTAGAATTAAGGTTTTTTGATATTGCAATTAATGACAGTAACTATCTCGTCGTTGGTAAATCAGATTTACAATAATATTATTTAGATAAAAAGTGAATGAATTAATAAATAACGGCAAGGTTGAAACAAACAAATCACGAAGAATAAATTTTCTTCTGGTTGGTTTCATTTGTATTTTTTTAATTATCTTATTTAAGCTCACTAATATTCAAATATTAGAATCTGAAAAATACAAATTAACTGCTAAAAAGCAATATCAAACTAAAGTGATATTGAGCCCATCGAGAGGATTGATATTTGACAGAAATATGAATTTACTTGTTTCGAACTCACATTCTGTTTCTATAGCTGCGGATCCCAATATGATAAATGATGCAGAGAGTGTAGCTAATATTCTATCCGTGATTTTCAACAAAGGTAAAAATGAATATTTAGAAAAGTTAAATAATAGCAAAACATCATTTGTTTACTTAGAAAGGAAAAAGAATATTGAGGAAATAAAAGGACTTGATACATTAAATATAGAAGGATTAATAGTATTAAAAGAACCCACGAGAATCTATAATTACGGAACTCTTGCTTCTCAGATTCTAGGATTTACCGACATAGATAATAAAGGTCAAAGTGGTATAGAGCGTGCTTTTGAAAATGAATTATCAGGTAAAGAAGGATATATGATTATGCAAAAAGATGGCAGGGGTAACATGCGACCTGATATAGATTTTCCTCAAAAAGAACCTGTAAAAGGAAACAATATCGTATTAACGATTGATATTAACGTTCAGAGACTTGTTGAAGAGGAGTTAAAAAAGGGTACTGAGTACTATAAGGCGGATCGTAGTAAAGTAGTAGTAGTTTCAGTAAAGACAGGTGAGGTTTTAGCATTGTGCTCATATCCAACATTTGACCCCAATAATATTCAACCCGGTGATACCACTGGTATGAAAAACACAGTGATTTCTGATATTTACGAACCGGGATCAACTTTTAAACTTATAACAGCTGCTGGTTCACTTGAAGAGAAGATTGAAAACAAAAGTTCGATTATCGCAACCGAAGGAGGTGCTTTTGATGTTCACGGCAATTTGATAAAAGACTCACATAGTTCGTATTCATTGACCTTCCAGCAGACAATAGAGCAATCCAGTAATATAGGAATGATGAAAATTGCTAAGAAGCTTGGGTCAGAAAGATTTTATAAGTATGCAAGAGATTTTGGATTTGGAATATACACAGGTATTGAATTACCAGGTGAAAATAAAGGGTATCTGAAAAGACCTCTAGATTTTTCTCCGGAATCATTGGAATATATGGCAATTGGTTATCAGGTTATGGTGAATACAGTACAATTAGCATACGCATATGCTTCGATAGCAAATAATGGAATATTAATGAAGCCTTCTGTATTGAAAAAAGAAATTGGTTTGGATGGAAACATATTATATGAAAACAATCCAACTCCGATTAGACGGGTTGTATCACAAAACACAGCACAAACGTTAACTCTTCTATTGACCGGAGTAGTTGAAAGAGGTACGGGGAAAAAAGCAGCAATTGAAAATGTTCATATTGCAGGAAAAACAGGCACGGCTCAAAAGTTAGTAAATGGAAAATACTCAAGCAGTTCTCACACTGCAACATTTTTAGGTTATTTTCCCTCAGAAGATCCAATGATTCTTGTTGCTGTTGTTGTTGATAATCCGAAGTTCGGTGGGAATTACGGTGGATCGGTAGCAGCACCAATATTTCAAAAAATCGTAACCCGCATAATTAACTATACTGAAATTCTGGAAACACCTAATCCAGAGTTTCTAAAAACAAATTTTACTAATGTCCCGAAAAAACAGATGGAAATTAAGAAGATAAAAAACACGTATGAATATGTACCGAACTTGATTGATTTGGAAGTAAAGGATGCAATAGAAGTTCTTAAAGAAAAAGGATTATCTTTCGAAATAATAAATAATAATAAGCAAGTAAAAGATTATAAAAACATCATTGTTGCCCAGTTACCATTACCGAATGAAAAAATTACTAATAATATTAAGATTAAATTGACTGTGAAAAGTATAAATGTTAAAAATAAGAAATTAATCAAAGTTCCAAATGTATTAAAATACAGTCTGAGAAGAGCAATAAATAAATTAGTTGCGAAAGGATTTACTGTAGAAATTAACGGAAGTGGACGCATTATTGACCAGATGCCAAAGCCTGATACAAAGCAACCTCCTGAAAGTAAGATAATCTTATTTTGTAAAAATGAATTTTAAGATTGGATGTGAATTTAATTTATGAAGTTGATAGAATTATTAAATAAGTGTTCTTGTGATTTTGATCCAAATGAAATAGTTGATATTAACGTTGAAGGATTATCGTATGATTCGAGAAAAATCAAACAGAACTATATATTTTTTGCAATAAAAGGATTTAAAGAAGACGGAAATAAATATATAGATTCAGCTATAAAGAATGGAGCAAGTGTAATAATAACAGAATCAGATATAAATACACTTAAGAAACGATACAAAGATATCAATCTCATTTTTTTACGAGTGAATGAAATAAGAAAATGTATGGCAAATATTAGTTCTAAATTCTACAGAGAACCATCTAAGAATTTAAAACTTATTGGAATCACAGGAACGAATGGAAAAACTACCACAGCTTTCCTAATCAAAGCTATACTTGAAGAAGCGGGTGGTAAATGTGGTTTGATTGGCACGATAGATTATATGATTGGGGATGAAAAAATAGTATCAAGTTTAACAACGCCAGAGTCTGTTGAGATAAATCAATTGCTCAATGATATGAGAAGTTCTGGATTGAAGTTTTGTGTAATGGAAGTTTCGTCTATAGCATTAACTTTGGAGAGGGTACATGGTTTGGATTTTGATGCTGGAATTTTTACAAATCTAAGCAGTGAGCATTTAGATCTTCACGAAACAATGGAGAATTATTTTCAGGCAAAGAAGCAGCTATTCGATATGCTGAATGATAGCGGAATAGCAATTTCTAATGAAGATGATATTTATGGAAAAAAAATTCTTAGTGATACATTAGCAATGAAATCATTTTATTCGATAAATAAGGAAAGTAAATACAAAGCACTGAATGAGACATTTTCTATCGCAGGTCTTGAATTCGAGATTAATATTTGTAAACAAATTTATAAAATTCACTCTAAGCTCTCAGGTAGGTTTAACATTTACAATGTTCTTGCAGCAATAGCTTTAACGAAGGAATTAAACATAGATATGGAAATAATTCAAAAGGTAATTAGCAACTTCGAACCTGTTAATGGAAGATTTAATAAAATAAAACTTCCAAATGGAGCTTTTGCTGTTATCGATTATTCTCATACGTCAGATTCTTTGAAAAATGCTATTGAATCAGCAATCGAGATACGAAATAAACAAATGATCAAGGGAAGAGTTATAACGGTGTTTGGTTGTGGTGGTAATAAGGACAGGACAAAACGCCCTGTTATGGGAGAATATGCATCGTCTTTATCTGATCACACTATAATAACTTCGGATAATCCAAGATACGAAAACCCAATGGACATTATTGACGAAATAATGGAGGGTGTTGATAAAAACAAAAGTTATGAAATCGAAGAAAAACGGGAAGAAGCCATTAAAAAAGGAATAATAATGTCAAATGAAGATGATATTATTTTGATATGTGGAAAAGGTCATGAGATGTACCAGGAAGTAGAAGGGGTGCGAACTCATTTTGATGATAAAGAAGTAGTTGAAAAGTATTTACATTTAGCTTCATAGGAATGATTAAAATTTGTGAATTAATTCAATTAGAAGGATGCAAGGTTATTAATGCAGGTAAGATTGGTAATAAAACTTTTAAAGGAGTATCGATTGATTCAAGAGTAATAACACCGAATGAAATATTTATAGCTGTTAAGGGTGAAAGTACAAATGGTCACAAATATATACGAGATGTATTTAGAAAGGGTGTCAAAGTTGCGGTAGTTGAAAGAAACTGGTTTAAAAAAAATAAGCATGAGTTCTCTAAAAAAACATTCGTAATTGTAAATGATACAATTGAAGCTTTGGGAGGATTAGCAAGAAATCACAAAAATAAATTTAATATTCCAGTATTGTGCATAGGTGGCAGTAACGGAAAAACGACAACAAAAGATCTTGTGAGCGCAGTTCTCTCAAAAAAATATAAAGTGCATAAGACAATTGGAAATTTTAATAATCATATTGGTCTTCCATTGAGCTTACTAAAATTAAATAAAACTCATGAATTTTGTGTGCTTGAAGTTGGAGCGAATCATTTTAAAGAAGTTAAGTACTTATGCGATATCGCAGAACCTGATTATGGACTCGTAACAAATATTGGAAAAGAACATCTGGAGTTTTTTGGAAATATAAGAGGAGTTGCAAAAGCAGAGTTTGAACTTTATGATTATTTGATATCAAAAAAGAAAGATTCTCTATGCTTTTTAAATTTTGACGATACTTACATAAGAGATTTTTATAAAAAAAATAATATTAAAAATGTTTTTAAATATTCCTATAGATATAACACTCAGGTAAAAGGCTGGTTCGTAAGATATAATAAGAATTTTGAACCTGTAATAGAAGTACAAGGGAGAGGAAGAAAATTTATTACTTCCGTTTCGACGTTTGGAAAGCATTCAATATTCAATGGACTGGCAGCGGCAGCAGTCGGGATTTATTTTGGAGTTGATAAAAAGAGCATCAAGAATGCTATGAGTAAATTCAAATCTGAGAGCTCAAAAAGAATGCAGGTGATCAAGTCAAACGGAATAATAATTATTAATGATTCATATAACAGCAATCCGGATTCTGTAAAAATGGGTTTGGAGACATTATCTGATTACAAGACAAAAGGGACTAAGCATGTTGTATTATCAGATATGCTTGAGTTGGGTAAAAGCAGTAAGCGGGAACACAGGATGGTAGGTGAATTGGTAAAAAAAATGAAGTTCAGGAATTTATATACATATGGAGCCGAATCGTATAACACTTTTTTAACAGCTAAGGGATTGGAAAATAATTTTTATTTCGATTCCAAAGAAGACTTAACAAAATTTCTAAAAGCAATAGTCAAGCGTGGAGATGTTATTTATATAAAGGGATCAAGAGGAATGAAAATGGAAGATGTAATCGATCATTTTTAATCTTAAAGAACAATTATAAAATAATTTTTATCAGTTCAAATGCTTTATTATTTAGCTGAATACATTAACAGAGTTTATAATCCTCCAGGATTTGATGTGTTCCAGTTTTTAACATTCCGTTCAGCTTTATCAGCGATCACAGCATTATTATTTAGCTTCCTCATTGGTCCAAAAATATTGAAATGGTTAAAGAAGAAACAAATTGGAGAAACAATCAGAAAAGACGGTCCAGAGTTTCACTGGTCGAAAGCAGGAACTCCTACAATGGGAGGATTAATTATTCTGTTCTCTGTTTTAATTCCAGTATTACTTTGGGGGGATTTGAGTAATGCATATGTCTTATTAATTCTTTTCGTAACAGTTACCCTAGGCTGCGTAGGATTCATCGATGATTATCTGAAGGTTATTAAGAAATTTCAAAAAGGTCTTGTTGCCAAATACAAATTACTTGGACAAATCACTATAGGTTTAATAGTTGGTTTGGTAATATATTTTGCTCCTCAGTTCGAAGGGATACACTCTATAACTACTATTCCTTTTCTAAAAAGTTTTGAATTTGATTTTTCCATATTCTATATACCCATTATTATTTTTATCATAACAGCAACATCCAATGCTGTTAACCTTACGGATGGATTGGATGGACTGGCGACTGGTACTGTCGGTATTGTTACAATAACGCTTGGTATAATTGCTTATGTATCAGGAAATATTGAGACAGCAAAATATCTTAATATAATTTATTTAAAAGGTAATGGAGAGTTAATTATTTATTGCACAGCCCTCACCGGTGCTTCGTTAGGATTTTTATGGTATAATTCGTACCCGGCTCAAGTATTTATGGGCGATACAGGTTCACTTGCGCTGGGTGGTGCTGTCGGTACATTGTGTGTCCTTGTGAAGAAGGAGTTTCTTTTGCCATTGCTTGGTGGAATATTCTTTGCAGAAGCGCTTTCAGTAATCTTTCAAAGATATTATTTCAAATATACCAGGAACAAATATGGTGAGGGAAAGAGGATTTTTAAAATGGCACCCTTGCATCATCATTTCGAAATGTTGGGTATACCAGAACCGAAGATTGTACAAAGGTTTTATATAGTAGCCATAATACTTGCAATAATGACTCTGGTAACATTTAAAATCAGATAAGTTGGTATTATCAGAAATATTAAAAAGTTCTTTTACAGTACTTGGAGCGGGCAGAAGTGGAATTGCAATCACAAAACTATTAAATAGAAAAGGCGCTAAAGTCTTTTTGAGTGAAAGTCTTCCGGTTGATAAGCTTAAATATTTTGATGAAAAAATATTAAGAGACAATAAAATAGATTTTGAAACAGGAAGCCATTCGGGAAAAGTTTTTGAAAATGATGTAATAATTAAAAGTCCGGGTATACCAATGGATAGTGTTGTGATAAAAGATGCACTTGATAAAGGGAAAAAAGTATTTGGAGAAATAGAAGCAGCTTCATGGTTTTGTGAATGTCCTATAATTGCAGTAACAGGTACGAACGGTAAGACGACAACAACAGTTTTAACAGGTGAGATTTTTAAACGAGCTGGTTATGATACGAAAGTATGCGGAAATGTTGGTTTAGCATTTGCAGAGGTTATCGATGATTTAAGAGAAGATTCAATAGTAGTTCTTGAGGTCAGCAGCTATCAGCTTTTAAGTACGGAAACATTTAGACCTAAAATTGCATTGTTCCTTAATTTAACGCCAGATCATATTAACTGGCATAAAACTATTGAAAATTATTTGGAAGCGAAATTAAAGATAAATAGAAATCAAAAGGAAAACGACATGTTTATTTATAATTACGATAATGAAATAATCAGAAATAAATCAAAACAATTTAACGGAATTCAGGCTGCGTTCACTATTCATAATAAATCTGGTTTGGACGATGTTAAGATTGGGAGTTATTTAGAACAGAATAATATTTATTACTTCGACGAAACAAATGATTATCACGTTAGCATAATGAACGCAAGCGATATACAAATTAAAGGAATGCATAATGTGTATAATTCACTTGCTTCTATCATTGCAGCGAAATCTTTCTGTATAAAAAATGAGGTTATAGAAAAAACCTTGAAAAATTTTAAAGGAGTCGAACATAGGATCGAATTTGTGAAAAAGGTAAACGGTATTGATTTTTATAATGATTCGAAAGCTACAAATATTGATTCAATGTCGGTTGCTTTAAAAAGTTTTGATAAAAAAGTAATATTAATCATGGGTGGAGAAAAAACAGATACTGATTTGGAACATATCAAAGATTTAATTTTCCGAAATGTTAAGAACATCATCGCAATAGGTGAAAATAAAAAACAGATTGAACGTGGTCTTTCAAGTGTTGTAAGAGTAGAAATTGCAGGAGGTCTTGAAGAGGCAGTCGGGCAGGCTTTCAATAAAGGAAAAGCTGGAGACATAGTTTTATTTTCCCCGGCATATAAAAGTTTTGACATGTTCGATAATTTTGAACACAGGGGGAATGAATTTAAAAGAATCGTGAATCAATTAATCATAAATTGATGAAACTCAAAGGTTACAAAATAGACATATGGATATTGTTACCAGTATTATTTCTGATCATTTTTAGTATTGGGGCTGTTTACAGTGCAAGCTCATATTTTTCAATGGAGACATTTAATGACCCAAATTATTTGCTCAAACAGCATCTCATCAGAGTTGCAATTGCTCTAACTTCACTTTTTATCTTTGCAAGGATTGATTATAGATATTATCAGGATATTGGAAAAATTATAATCTGGATATCAATATTTTTATTGTTATTTATTTTTATTGGAGGAGTTTCTGAAGTCAAAGGAGCATCACGCTGGATAAGAATAGGACCTGTCAGTTTTCAACCTGCTGACTTCGCAAAGTTTGCCTTAATTATATATATTTCACATTTGCTTGTTAAGAAGAAACACTATGTCCATTTCCTTTATAAGGGGTATTTACCCATTTTGTTTTACATTATTATTATCACCGCGTTAGTTGCTTTTCAACCAAATTTTTCGACAGCTTTAATCATATTCAGCTCGTCGATGGTTTTACTTTTATTATCAAATGTTAGACTAAAGCATATTTTTTATACGATTGTATCCTTATTACCAATTGCAGTAATTTTCGTTTTATCTAAGTCATACATTGTTAAAAGATTAACCTCGCATGCTGAATTTACATCAGGCGGTGAATCACATTACCAGCTTCAGCAGGCGATAATAGGTTTTGGTAATGGGGGATTGTTCGGAATGGGTCCTGGTAACTCCTTGCAAAGAGAGTTCTTTCTTCCCGAAGCACATGGTGATTTTATTTTTTCAATTGTTGGAGAAGAGTATGGTTACATAGGTGTTTTTTTAATAATTCTTCTGTTCGCTTTTATTTTGATAAGAGGTTACAAAGTAGCAAAAAGTGTTAAAGATGATTTCGGTAAATACCTTGCATTTGGTATAACAACTATGATAACGTCGTATGCAGTTGTCAATATGTCCGTTGCGTGTGGTTTGATACCAACGACCGGAGTTCCTATCCCGTTTGTTAGTTACGGAGGAACAGCATTGATTATAAACTCTATTGCGGTTGGAATTTTACTTAATATATCGTCTTTCCGTAATGAACCTCAGGTAACTTTTGCGAATAATTATGCGGCTGAATCAAACAATTATGATAAATGAAAATTTTATTTGCAGCGGGCGGTACCGGAGGTCATATATTTCCTGCAATTTCGATTGCAGACGAAATAAAAAAAATAGATAATGAATCAGAAATACTTTTTATAGGAGCAAAAGGAAGGATAGAGGAGAAGGTAGTTCCGGCTAATAACTATGAATTAAGAACGATATCAGTTTCAGGTTTAAACAGAGGAGATATAAAAAGAAATTTAAGTGTACCAATTAAAATGATAGGAGCATTACAAAGCAGTAAAAAAATATTAAAGGAATTTCACCCAAACGTAGTAGTTGGGACAGGTGGATTTGTGAGTGTTCCAGTTATTATTAATGCTAAAAGAATGAGTATTCCGATTTTGTTGCAGGAAGGTAATTCATTCCCGGGAAAGGCGACGAAGTATTTATCGAAAAAAGCAGACAAGGTTATAATTAATTTTGCTGAAACAAGTAAGTTTTTAAAAAGGAATGATAATATATTGAGAATATCTCATCCTATAAGGCGCTCATTAAGTAAAGTTGATAAAAGGAAAGCACTTGAGTTCTTTGGCTTGAATAAAAGTTGGAAAACATTATTTATTTTTGGAGGAAGTCAAGGAGCACAGGCAATTAATGCTGGAATCGAAAAGATAATTCATAAATTATATTTTGAAAAAGTAAATATTATCTGGCAGACAGGAGGGACTGACTTTAGAAGACTGAAAAATAAGTTCAATGGTTTCGACTCGAATGTTAAGATTTTTGAATTTATTGAGAACATGCAATATGCATATTCAGCAGCCGACCTTGTTATTTGCAGAGCAGGGATAAGCAGTATTATGGAGCTAGCTTATTTAAAAGTTCCAGCAATATTGATACCTTATCCATTATCTGCAGAGAACCATCAAGAGAAAAATGCAAGAAGTCTTGAAGATAGAAATGCCTGTTTGGTAATAGTTCAAAATGAAATTGATGAGAAACTTTATAAAATGATTATTGAGTACAATAGCAAACCATCGAAACTTAAAGAAATAAGCAAGAATATTGGTGAGTTTTCTGATCCTGATTCTGCTTATAAGATTGCAAAAGAAATATTAAATCTTGTAAAATAAATGGAAGAAAAAAGAATATATAAATACAGACTTGATTACTATTACAAATCACTAATTGTGTATCTCTTGTTTTTCATAGTCTATGTAGCAATCAAAGGTAATTTCTTTGAAGAAAAATTCGAGATTGTCTTTCAAGACCCGATAATCTATATATGTTTAATATTCATATTATTCTTTTTGTTCGTTTTATTAATTAACGCCATAAGAGCGAGAGAAATTATTTTTGCAGAAAATAAAATAATTATTAAGAATCGCTTTGGGCAAAGAGAGATAATGATAAATGAGATCGTAGCAGTAAAGTTCTCACGCAGGAAAAAATACAAAAGAGAAGATAGAAGTCAAGTAAGGATTGCTAAATTGAAATTGAAGAACAGGAAAAGATACTTGAGAATCAGATTAAATGATTTCAATGACACACATGAATTAATGCATGAATTCAGGAATATTTCTAAATTACTTCATGAAAGATATTAATGGAAGGATTTGATAAAGGGAAAATATTTGAAACTGTTAAAAAAGTATACCTTATAGGTATAGGTGGAATTGGGATGAGCGGAATCGCCGAATATCTTGTGAGGCAAAACTTTATAGTTTCAGGAAGTGATATCACGCTTACCGAGATCACTCAAAGGCTTGAAAGATTTGGTGTTACTGTATTCAAAGCTCATCATGAGAATAATTTAAGTGATGACACAGATCTGGTAATTTATACTTCTGCTGTAAAAGAGGACAATGAGGAATTAAAAAAAGCGAAGAGACTAAAAATTAAATTGATGAAGCGTGCAGAAATACTTGGTCTTATAGTGAATGATATGTATTTAATTGCTGTCAGCGGCTCACACGGTAAAACAACTACAACAGCTATGATTACAAAAGTATTGATTGATAATGATTATGACCCTACAGTATTTGTTGGAGGCAGTTTGGATTTTCTTGAGGGTGGTTCTTCAAGAATTGGAAAAAGTAAATATGCTGTAGTAGAGGCTGATGAGTATGATAAGAGCTTCTTAACTTTGATTTCAGATTTAATCGTTGTCACAAGCATTGAGATAGATCATACAGATATTTATGAAAGTGTTGAAGATTTAAAAAAGAATTTTAAGAAGTTTATTGATAAACGGAAAACAAATTCGAAAATCGTAGGGCTTGGAGACGATAAAAATGTTGTAGAGGTATTAGCTTCTTATCCTAAAAAGGAAAAAGTTCTTTACGGATTTGGAGCAGGTAATAATGTTAAAGCAGAAAATGTAAAACAAGATAATGGTAGTGTACGTTTTTCTACTCAAGGAGTTGATGTAGAGCTAAACGTTCCTGGGAATCATAATGTATTAAATTCATTAGCAGCTATGGTTGTGTGTAATGAAGTAGGTATCGGTATGGATTCTTTCAAAAAAAGTATAAAAGGGTTTTTGGGTGTTCAGAGGAGATTGCAATTAAAATATGATGGGAAAATTAAAATATATGATGATTATGCTCACCATCCGACTGAAGTAGAAGCATCATTGAAAGCTTTGAGAGCAAAAAAACCAGGGAAAATTATAACGGTCTTTCAACCGCACTTATATTCAAGGACTAATGATTTTTACCGCGAATTTGCAGGAGCTTTGATTAGCAGTGATGTTTTAATTCTCGCAAAAATATATCCTGCAAGGGAAAAGGAGATAGTAGGTGTTAGTTCAAAATTGATATTTGATGAGTTCCGGAAAATTTCTGATAATGATGTTTGTTACTTAGATGAGTTTGAAAAAATTATTAGCAGGTTGGATGAGATTGTTGCCGAAGGAGATTTGATCGTATTTCAGGGAGCGGGTGATGTAACTAATCTTTGCGATTTATATATAAAACACTTAAAAAGTATGTCAATTTCAGTATGAGGAATGTATGAATAAGTTTAAAATCTTTTTTCTATTTATGCTTGTAATTGCAATTGTTGTATCAGCAATAGTGTTAGCGAACAATTGGAGAAGCAACATTAATTTTAATAAGATAACAATAACCGGAAATTATACAATCTCAAGGGAAGAAATACTAAATGCTGCTCATTTGAAAGAGGACACGATAATTAATATTGAAGAATTAAACATTGGTATGATTCAGGATAGAATATCAGAGCACCCGGAAATTAAAAGAGTATTTGTTAGTAAAGAACCACCGGCAGAATTAAAAATTGAGATACTTGAAAAACGACCTGTAGCAATAATAAATTTGGGTAATGAAATAAAACTTGTTGATGAAGAGCTTGAAATATTCTCTTTTAAAAACTATGATAAAATTTATGATCTTCCGGTTATCAATGGAATAAATATTCCTAATATTCGGAGACCCGGATTAGGTGTAAATGAAAATGATCTGCGGTTAGCTCTATTTATAATATTGGAATCCTATAAAAGAGGGAAGTATCTTTATAGTTATATATCACAAATAAATTTTTCGGATAGCAGCAAGGTTAAGATTCATTCAAATGAAAAATCGATACCATTTTATCTTCCAAAATATCAGGATAGGAATATTACAGATGTTGCTTATCAAAACGAAATAAAAAATAAATTAGCAATTTTGGAATGCTTTCTTGAACAAGTTTATGCAAAAAATATAAATAAGGATTTACAGTATGTAGATCTAAGGTTTTCGAATCAAGTTGTAATTAAATATAAATAAAAAATTAAATCTTTATTATATGGCTTCTAAAAAGAAAAAATACAGTGATTCAAGCGATGATTTATTAGTTGGGTTAGATGTAGGGACGACAAAAATATGCATAATTGTTGCCAGACCGAAAGACGAAAGCAATGTCGACATAATAGGAATCGGAATGGCACCATCCAACGGTCTTCACAGAGGTATAGTTGTAAATCCTACTAAAACGGTTGAATCTATAAGGGCAGCAATTGATGAAGCCGAATTAAAATCCGGTGTAGATATAAAATCTGTATCAGTTGGTATTGCCGGACATCATATTAGGTGTATTCAATCAAGCAGCACGGTTGGTATAAACAATCCTGATAGAGTTATTGAGGAAGATGATATAACGAGATTGATTGACCAGGCAAAGATAATGAAACTCCCGAGTGATACAAGAATCATTGACGTTGTTCCGCAGGAATACATAATCGATGGAAAGGATGGGATATTCGAAACCCCCGTAGGAATGTTTGGAATAAGACTTGAAGCAAAGGTAAATATTATAACGGGACTTGTTTCATCGATTGACGACCTTTCGAAATGTGTAATGGATTGTGGCGTTGATCTTGATGATATTGTACTCGAACCAATTGCATCATCTTATTCTGTGCTCGATGAAACTGAGAAAAAAGTTGGTGTTGCGATGATAGACATTGGAGGAGGTACAACGGATATTGCTGTGTTTAAAAAAGGTGTTTTGAAATACACAGCGGGAATCGGTATTGCCGGAAGTCTTGTCACAAATGATATTGTGGAAGCACTCGGCATAGGTGAACAAGAAGCTGAAAGGATTAAAAGAGAATTTGGTTTTGCTTCTGTTTCAGAGATACTGAATGATGATGAAATAGTAGTACAATCTATAAAGGGCAAAATTCCTAAGAAGACCAGAAAAAGTATTCTCGCAAGAATTATACAGGCAAGGATGCAGGATGTGTTTGAACTTGCAGCGATTGAGATTAAGAATTCACAGATACATAATGAGCTTCATGCTGGTGTCGTAATAACAGGTGGTGGTTCACTTATAAAAGGAACAAAGGAACTTGCAGAGGAAATATTGAACATGGAAGTCAACCTCGGTATTCCTACAGGTTTATCTGGTGGTTTAATTAAGGAAGTCGAAAGTCCAATTTTTGCAACCGGAGTAGGTTTAATATTACACAGGTTGAAATCTTTAGATGAATTAGAGCATGTCCCATTAGCGGGAGGACGAAGAAAGAAAAAGAAATTAACAGCTAAGAGTATTTTTTCAAAAGTTAAAGAATGGTTTGATGAGCTATAATCTTAGTTACAAAAGCTTAATACAAAATAAAATTTTAGTAAATATTTTTTAAAAATCCATATATAAAATAACAAGAAAGGGTAAACAAATGTCAATCAAGTTAATTACAGACAACATAGACGGAGCAAGTATTAGAGTTGTTGGTATAGGCGGAGGTGGTGGAAATGCATTAAATATGATGGTAGACAAAGGAATGGAAGGAGTAGAATTTATTGCGATTAATACAGATGCGCAGGCATTAGATAATAGTAAAGCACATATAAAGATTCAAATTGGTAAAGATCTTACCAATGGATTAGGAGCGGGTATGTTAGAAAATGTTGGTATGAAAGCAGTTGAAGAAAACAGAGATGAAATTGAAAGAGCGCTAACCGGAAGTGATATGATCTTCGTTACCGCTGGAATGGGTGGAGGAACAGGTACAGGAGGTGCTCCGGAAGTTGCTCGTATTGCAAAAAATCTTGATTCATTAGCTGTTTGTATTGTCACGACACCTTTCAATTTTGAAGGAAAACCCCGGATGGAATTAGCTTTAAAAGGTTTGGAAAAGTTGAAAGAGGAAGTAGATAGCATGATTGTAATTCCTAATCAAAAAATCTTTGAACTCATAAGTCCTGATACTTCAAAGGATGAAGCTTTTGCATTAGCGAACAGGGTTCTTTTGAATGCAACGCGCGGTATATCGCAGATAATCATGAAAACCGGAGAAATAAATGTAGATTTTGCAGATGTCAGGACCATTATGAAAGATATGGGTGATGCGATGATTGGAACTGGAATAGCTTCAGGGGAAGACAGAGCTATCAGATCTGCGAAGGATGCACTCTCCAATCCGTTACTCGATGAGATTGACATTAGTGGTTCGAAGTGTATTTTAACCAATATTTGCAGTGATGGTAACATTCGTATGAGTGAAATCGAAAAGATAAACGAGCTCATACAGGATACTTCCGGTGAAGATGCAAAATATATCTTCGGTGTTGTGGATGATGAGGACATGGGTGATGAGATAATGGTTACTGTAATTGCAACGGGTTTCAGGAATGGCTCTTTGCAAAAAATTATGGGATCGAAGACAGGAAGTGATAATGAGATTGATAATGTAAAAATTGAAGTAGGAAAAATAACACAGATACCTACATCTGACGAACTACCTGACCTCGATACACCTGCAATCGTAAGAAGACAAGTGAAAATTAACGAGGATTTGAGTGAAAAACCAGAATCATCGAAGGATAAATCGGAGGATGAGGATTTAGGTCTGGATGAAATAAAGTTCGATGATGACTATACAAAGCCTGCATTCCTGAGAAGGCAGATGGACTAATGTAATTTTAAATTATGAATTATTAATGCTAAATTAAATTATCAGAACAGTTCTTTGGCTAAGTATGGTATTTGAATTATTAAACACAATCTTGTGATTGTATGAGGTTGTGTTTATTATTTTGTAAAGTGAATATTTTTTGAAGAAATTACGTATACTATTTTATTAATATTATTACAACTTTTGATTAAATTACATAATTGTAATGATAAATTAATTCCGCTATTTTAACATTAATTCATAAAAGAAAAAAAGGATATCATGAAAATCAAAATTACTTTTTTAATCTATTTAGTTTCATTTCTATGTATATTTAACTTTTCTTTTCAGGAAAGTTATGCACAGTACTCAGAAAGGCATTCTAATTATCATGAAGGCGTTTTGCTCGATACTGTCAGGGCAGGAAGGTTTGATATGGGTAAGATGTGGACATTCGATAACCCGCCGCTCGATTACTTCGAGGAAGCATACAATTTCAGACCTACAAAGAAATGGCTCGATAACGTAAGAATGTCTGCTCTCAGGTTTGGTAGCTGGTGTTCGGCATCTTTTGTATCCGCAGACGGTCTGATAATGACAAACCATCATTGTGCCGATGGAAATGTAACACAGGTAACCCGCGAAGGTGAAGACCTTCATGCGACAGGTTTTTATGCCGTAACGTTGAAGGATGAAAGAGAAGTGCCGGGTTTATATGTAGACCAGCTGGTCAAGATAATTGATGTAACACAGGAAATCAAAGATGCTGAAAACCAGGGTAAAGACGATGAAGAAAGGCATAGTTTGAAAAGAAAAAAGATTCGGGAGCTCGAGCAGAAGTATAGAAAGGATTTAGGCTTAAATTGTTCTGTCGTAGAGTTTTATAATGGGGGAGAATACTCATTGTATGCTTATAAAAGATATTCGGATGTCCGTTTGGTTTTTGTTCCTGAAGAAAACATAGGATTCTTTGGCGGTGATCCCGATAATTTCACTTATCCACGTTATGATCTTGACTGCTCTTTCTTCCGTGTGTATGATGAAAACGGTAATCCACTAAAGTCAGAACATTTCTTCAAATGGAGTCCGAATGGAGCAAAGGTTGGCGAACCTATTTTTGTTGTGGGGAATCCTGCAAGTACAGATAGGTTGAGTACTGTTTCTCAACTTGAATTCGACAGGGATTTCCAGTATCGATTAATATCGAGTTATATGACAGGTGTTATAAATATTTATTATGAACTTATGGAAGCATTTCCTGAGAGAAAGTCGGAATTTTACAGTGATGTAATGAATTTTGCCAATTCACAAAAATCGATAGAAGGTACTTACAGAGGATTAAATAACCCGGTATTGTTAGAAAGAAAAAAAGACTTTGAATGGAAATTTAAGCAGGCTGTGAATACTAATCCGGAGTTGAACGCAAAATATGGTAACCTCTGGGATGAAATCGATGTCATAAAACAGGAGCAGGCTAAAATATTTCCTGAATATTCTGCTTTCAATGTTAATCCTTATTCGAGTTCGATATATTTAAATACAGCGAATGACATTTATAATGAAATCAAATCAAAAGATGAAATAAATATATCGGATGTACTTGACCTTTATCCCGAAGATTTTGATAAAGAATTTGAAGACAGGATACTTGCATTAGATATTAAGACTTTAAGAGAACTTTTAGGTGCCGATAATGAATTGGTGAAGGAATTAGCAGGTGACAGAACGGGTAAGGATGCTGTTAAATATTTATTAAATAATTCGGCTTTAAAAAGTAAGGAAGATCTCGAAGCACTTGCAAAAAAAGGTAAGAAGGAATTAATTAGTTCTGATCCGCTCATAAGATTTATTTCAAAAACGCAGGAAAGGTTTTATGATTTAGATGAACAGTACAGAGAGTTAAACATCAAAGAAAGAAAACTGACAGATAAGCTCGGGCAGGCATTGTTCGATGTTTATGGGAACACAATTCCACCTGACGCAACTTTTACGTTAAGGATTTCAGATGGAGTAATAAAGCCTTATGATTATAACGGAACAGTAACCCCGACAAAGACGACTTTTTACGGAATGTATGACAGGTATTACTCATTCAATAAAGAATTTCCATGGACTCTTCCAGAAAGGTGGGTAAATCCACCATCGGGATTTGACTTAGAGACGCCTTTGAATTTCGTTTCGACAAACGATATTTCCGGAGGGAACTCAGGGAGTCCTGTTATTAACCAGAAAGCAGAAATCATCGGTGTAGCATTTGATGGTAATATCGAGAGTTTATCAGGAGATTTTATATATACATCAGAGGCGGGAAGGACGGTTTCGGTTGATTCGGAAGGTATGCTGGAGGCGATACAAGACCTTTATAAAGCAACCCGATTGAGCGAAGAGTTGAAAAATGGGAAGATGGTCTCCGGTAATTAATCTTAAATTTTTTTTAATTTAAGCCTGCCTATTGCGGGCTTTTTATTTTAAAAAAGGAGTAATTTATTTGAATAATCTAATTTCATCACTTCTTAAGCAATAATAAATTTAAATAATTATTTGAATTTGTTTTTTAGGGGTTAATTTTTAAAAGTTTTTTCTGCATCTCCGAGAATTTTTCTTTGGATGTTTATGAAAATTTTTATTAAATTGAAGTGGTACCATAGTTTTCATAATAATACTATCTATGAATAAAGATAATGAATATAAAAAGAAGATGTTTCTTGCGGTACAAAACGTGCTTGATAGTAATGCTGACATATGGAAGGGGAATTCATCTTTTGTTATGGCGAAAGCTGCGTTTGATGGTAAACTTCTTGAGTTAGATAATCTTTTACTTTTAGAGGAAAAAGACATAAAGGGTAGTAACCCTGATAAAACGGAGGTAGGGATTAAATTGATTGAAAAGACGATAGAGATATCCTCGATGATACAGAAATATGCAACTGAGTCTAAAAATGAAGAACTAAATGTTAAAGTTAATTATACAAAGAGTGACCTCGAACTTTCCAGGGATTCGATCTTGATGGATATATGTCAGTCGATATACAAGCTTGCAAATGAGAATACCGGACAATTAAAAAAGTATGGTCTTGATAAAGACCAGCTGTCTGCATACGAGTCTTTGATAGATGAATTTGATACTATAATTACAGATCCCCTTGAGCCCGCAAGAAAGAAGCATGAAGAAAGAAAAAGTGTTTCATCATTAATGGTAGAGATAGATGAATTGATAGACGACAGTCTTGATAAATTAATGACTGTGTATAAAGCTACGCATGCAGATTTTTATGAAACGTATAGAAGCGCCAGGTTAACAGGAGAAGTGAAAAAAGTTACTTTAAAAGGACATTTGGGTAGAGAAGAAACCGATGATTTAGAAATTGATTAGAATTCGTGTTTAATATGTGCATGCCGGTACCATCGTGTATCATTTTGGACTGTTAATAAACCCGGATAAGTAATTAAAGAAAAGGATTGTAAGATGAATAAAGATGAAAAATTTGAAGCGACAAAAAAGATTATTTCGAGAGAGTATAAAAAAAGTTCTCTTCCATGAAGAGGTTGAAAATCAACCTGCAAAGAATGATATAAGTTGTGTTTCGGAGGAGGTGAGGGATACTTAATTTAATTACTTTATACACCGAACTATCCGCTTTATAAAATTTACGAAACTTGTGTTGTTTAGCTATCATTTAATTGTATTGAAAAGCCAATCCATATAGGATATTTTGTAACCTATGGAATTAAAAGAATTAGGTTATAAAAAATGGTTCAAGGAAAGAGTTGATGAGTCGCAGGCGGCTGAGTATAGTATTGTTCGTGTAACAGCCGTTGACAAGGATAGTTACATAATTCGCAGCGAAGAAACGGAAATCCCTGCGGAGATAACAGGAAAGCTTAGATACAGTGCTGAGTCAGCACTTGATTTTCCATCAGTTGGCGATTGGGTATATGCACAATATTTTGATGATAGTACATTTGCAATCATACACGATATACTTCCAAGAAAGTCTATTCTGAAGAGAAAAGCAGCGGGTAAAAAAATTGATTACCAGCTCATTGCTTCGAATATTGATACTGCATTCATCATGCAATCGTTCGATGTGGATTTTAACATACGAAGACTGGAGCGGTATCTTTTAATAGTAAACGAAGGAAATATAAAACCGGTAATACTTCTAAGCAAAGCTGACCTGGTCTCGCATGAGATTATGAAACAAAGGATTTCGGAGATAAAAAGTATAAAGCAGGATTATAAAATTTTTGTTTTTAGTAATGTAACAGGGGAGGGGTTAAACGAAATAAAAAGTAACATTAAATCAGGCGAGACTTACTGTTTGCTCGGTTCATCTGGAGTTGGAAAAACTACTTTATTGAATAGACTAATCGGGGAAGGTGTTTATGGAACAAGTGAAGTTCGAGCAAAAGATGGTAAGGGTAAACATAAAACATCTCGTAGGCAATTGATAGTACTTGAGCAAGGCGGATTAATCATAGATACACCCGGTATGAGGGAACTTGGTATTATAGAAGTCTATGAAGGGATTAAAGATATATTCGCAGACATAGATACATTAACTCAAGATTGTCACTTTAAAGATTGCACACATACGAATGAACCAGGATGTTTGGTTTTAGAAGCAATTGAGAAAGGAGAATTGGATTCAAAGCGTTATAAAAGTTATTTAAAATTACTCAGAGAATCTGAATATAATAGAATGTCATACCTGAAGAAGCGAACAAAAGACAGGGAGTTTGGGAAAATGGTAAAAGAAGCAATGAAGTATAAGAAAAAATAGCATTTTCAAACAGGAAAAATAATTTAATAGAATCATCAAAACATGGAAGGTTTATCAAAAAAGACAATAATTTTTACAGTTGTAGCAGTTATTCTATATCTCATATTGTTTTTCTTCTTAGATAAACCAATTGATCTTTGGGTAGATTATAATTATTCAAAGACATGGCATCATGATCTTGGTGTTATCATATCTTATTTTGCTTATGATCCGTTTATGAGGGTTGGTTTGACATTTAGTTTTATTCTTATCTTCATTGCAGATCCTTTCGTTAAAAAACAATGGACGAGTACATTACTTTATATATGTCTTAGTGTATCAATAGCTATCGTTATCGGGGATGGCTTTAAATACTTGTTTGCCCGCTATCGTCCTGTAATGTTATTTGAAAATAATCTTTATGGACTTCATTTATTTTCAACTGATTGGGCTTTGAATTCGACTCCTTCAGGGCATACTCTGAGGGCTTTTTCGCTTTTGACTGCATTAACACTGCTTTACAGAAAATATGCTGTATTGTTTATTTTTGTTGCAGTATTAATTGGATTATCCCGAGTCGTAGTAACCGCACACTATCCCAGCGATGTTCTTTTCGGAGCTTATATCGGAGTCGTATCTGCTTTCTGGACTTATAATTATTTTATTTTAAAGACATCGAATCCTAAAGAGGAAATAATTGAATAGACAATTCAGAGGGGATTATAGTCAACTCTAAACTCAATCTTTTTTATAAAATTATGAAAATTTATTTTGCTGGTTCGATTCGCGGTGGAAGGGAGGATGCTGATTTATATATGCAAATAATTAAGCATCTGAAACAATATGGTGAAGTTCTGACTGAACATATAGGGCATAAAGATCTTGAAATCTCGGGTGAAGATGTTATGAATGATAATGAAATACATAATAGAGACCTTGAATGGATTTTGAAGTCTGACATAGTTGTTGCTGAAGTAACTAAACCTTCACTTGGGGTTGGATATGAAATTGGTAGAGCGATTGAAAACCGTATCAGAGTTCTATGCCTGTACCGTCCTCAAGATGGGAAAAGACTTTCAGCGATGATTGCTGGTTCGCCGAATGTAAGCATTAAGGAATATAAAACACTGAACGAAGCAAATAATATAATTGATAATTACTTCAATTAATCTACAATATCACAAGCAAATAATTGTTCTGGCTTGACGCGGACCTCACCGTGACATAATTTAATGAAAAAGATTTCACGCAAAGTCGCAAAGATGAGAAGAAATAATATGCCCCGAAGACACAAAGGCACGAAGTCATTTTTTATTGTTCGTTATTCCAACGTAAGCTGGGATACCCTCTGGGTCATCCAGAAAAAGGGTTTCACTCAAAGATGCGGAGAATAACGAACACCGATTAACGATTTTAGATTTCCGAATTGCAGATGAGACGTGTAAGGATTCAAGATTTTGAACCCCTACAGGCATTATTATTTTATTAATATCATTAGTTTTACATCAGAAAATGTGCCGGCTTCTATTTTATAAAAATAAATACCACTTGGATATGCTGAACCATCCCAATCAACTACATAGCTTCCTGGACTTAAATTTTCATTTACAAGTGTTGTAATTTCTTTTCCGAGAATGTTATATACAACCAACTTTGTGTTCGATGATTGCTTTAAATTAAATCTTAATTTTGTCATTGGGTTGAAGGGGTTGGGACAATTTTGATATAGTTTGTATTCATTCGGTAATTCATTTGCAATAGGTGAGATACCCGTTAACTGATTATACTTTATTGTTAGATAATGACCGCTATTTCCTGCAACGTAAACATTTCCTGTGCTGTCTACAGCAATTTTTACTGGTACTTCATTACCTGTTGCAGTCGTTCTCACAACCCATTGCTGCTCTCCGGAAGTATTGTATTTAATTGTTGCAAAGTCATGTCTTGTACCGAATATTCCTGTCCAGCTTTGACCGGTTACATATATACCGCCCTTGTTGTCTACAGATATTGAGCGAGCAACATCCCCTTCATTTTGGTAACTATATGTAGTAATCCATTGCTGTTCACCTGAGGGACTGTATTTAATTGTTGCATAATATATATGATTTGAAATATTGGATTCTCCAGTAACGTATACATTTCCTGAATCATCTACTGCTAATGAATGTGCAATATCTGTCCAGTTACCAGAGCCATTATACCTTGCTACCCATTGTGTTCTGCCGACTGAGTTGTATTTTATAGTAACATAGTCCTGTCCAGTACTATCTCCTCCCCAGCTAAATCCTGTCACATAAACATTGCCACTGTCATCGACTGCCAATGCATTAACAGAATCACCACGGTTTACCATTCCGCTATATCTTGCTACCCATTGCTCAATACCAGAGGAATCGTACTTAATAGTAACTATATCATCATCGTATACTGCACTGCTGCTGCTGTATCCGGTTACATAAACATTACCGGAATTATCTACAGCTATATGTTTACCCCAATCCTGACCATAATTCCAGTATCTTGCTACCCAAAGTTCGTTTCCCGATGAATCATATTTTATAGTTGTATAATCGTAAGCAGTTTCATCAAAATAGCTACCGCCGGTAACATATACATTCGCATCAAAGTCTGTAACGATTGAGTAAGGTGTATTTGATGCAGAGTACCAGGTTCCATAATATATCTTTATCCAGCATTGCTCTCCTGATTGGTTATATTTTATAGTTGTGTATTTAGAGAGTCCGTTCCCACCACTCAGCGGAGCACAACCAGTAACATAAGTATTCCCAAACCTATCTGCTGCAACTGAATAGGCAATAGCACCAATGTATTGCAAACCACCATACCTTGCAGACCATAGCTCCGTTCCTGAAGTAGAATACTTAACAGTTGCAAAATCACAACTATTGATTGTGTTTCTACTGGATCCAGTTACATAAACATTCCCATTTGCATCAATAACCATATAATTCAAGAAATCTCCATTTCCAGGACCGATGTAACTTGCCTGCCATTCCTGTACAACCTGGCTTAAGCATAATGAACTATTAATAATAAAATGCAGATTGAGTAATATGTATAAAAACTGTTTCATTTACTTTATTAATACTATCTTATTAACGGTAGTAAAATCCATAGTTTCTATCCTATAGAAATATATACCTGATGACAAGCTCGAGCCGTCAAAAACTAAAGTATAATAACCGGCATTTTTATAATCATTCACTAATTCTTTTACTATTTTACCCATTACATCAAACACTTTAATTGTAACATTCGAAGCAATCGGTAATGCATAATTAATTTTTATAGTCGGATTGAAAGGATTTGGATAACTCGATACGGAAAATTTTTCTGGAGTTCTTTTGCTATCCAGATTTTGATTTGAATTCTGTATTGGATTGTCTCCTCCAGTACATCCATCACATACCGGAGTACAATCAACCCTATATCCTTCTTGCAGAGAGGGTACTGAAACTTTGTAATTAATATCAACTGACTTTGCATAATAATAACAATTCGGTGCTGGAAGGTCACCTCCAGATACAATAACGCATTCCGAATAATCCGTCCAGCCAGTATCTTGCCAGTTTGGTACAATACGCTCAAATCCTTGCATACCCCATTTATATTTCCATATTTCGAAATGGTCAAAATCTCTCTCACCTCTACTATCTAAATGAAGATGAGGATGCCAGATACCAGGTTGCTGATCTTCTTCTAAAAATCCTTGAACGATAGGTGGTGGTGGTGGACTTTCTTGTCGAGTATAGTAAGCGTTAACAACCTTAACATGAAATTCTCCTGTGTTTCCACTAAGCGGAACATAATAAGATACTAATAAAGCAATTCCACCCCCATCATCCTGTTGGCTTCCATAAATATCTGCTGTAACAGCTTTTGAAATGTTTGGGGCATAATCATTATGTGAAATTTCTATTTCTTCATCTTCAATTTGATTAAAATAAGGCGGATATGTTAGATTAATAAATACTTTTGCTTTAATTCCAGAACCATCAGGTAGGTTATCATCGAGTGGATAAATAAAAACTAAATCATTCCATCCATCTTTATTAAAATCCGCTACTGTTATTTTAGGAGAACCTGCACATAAAACCTCTTCTGAAACAGTACAAGACCAAATTTTTGTAGAATAATTTATATACTCACCGTACCAATTTTGATAAATCTGGGCATATAAAATACCATCACAAACTTCATTTTTACAAAGTAAAATAACATCATTATATCCATCGCCGTCTATATCTGCTACTTCCAAATCAATAATTGTATTATAATCCGAAGTAAAATTTGCAAAAGTTCTACTACTAAATCCATTCTGATTGTTATTGAGATGAGCATAAACTTTATCATATGTTTGAGGATCAGTATCCCTATAAAGAAATACTAAATCGAAGCGGTTAAGTGGATCACTCTGTGCATAACCATCAGCTCTTTCATCCAATTGCTTTAGCTTAAAATTATATACATTATAATCTAGAGTTAAATAATTAGGACCTTGTAATGAACCATTACTATTATTTACAAAATATATAAGAGTGTTTGATCCATCGCTTACTAAAATATCTTCGGAATAATCTCCATTATTAAATACACCAGATTCAATGAATTTCCAATTTGAACCTCCGTTGTAGTTATGTTGAGTGGGTATAATATTTCCATTATCATTATAATAAATCTGGTATCCGTTTGATTGCCCAACAAAAAAATCTTTTTTAGAAGACGACGAGCGAAGTTTAAGGAAAATATTATTTATTAATTCACCTGATATTGGGGTGGTGAAAGTAGTGTAACCTCCAAAAGTTCCATTTCCATTATTTTCGTTCCACTGTCCAAATCTATCTAATCCATCTTGGTCTTGTGTTATAGCTATATCTAAAAAAACAGAATTGATCTCTTCTAAATCAAAATAAATGATTCCCTCTCCAAATGGTAATGGTGGTGAATACAAGTTTACATCGTATATGACATCAAAATAGGGCTGTGGATTCTGAGAAAACAGTGCTTGGTTAAACAGCATTGAGATTAGAAAAACAGAAAAGATTAACTTTTTCATAAAAATTCCTCCTTGAAAAAAATTATTTATAAATTAGAATTAAGAATCCTGAAGAGACAGGAATAAGATATCTGAATGATTTTAAAAGTATATACTCATTCATGACTGTTGCAGATTAAATTATTATAATGTTGAAAATTTATTTCAAATTTGCAATACTATTTTTGAGTGCTCATCAGGTGTTTCGCTTGAAAGAGAATACCAATGTATGGCATAACACGCTAAGGTTCATACCGCGCGCGGCTCCGGAGCAAAGCCCCCCTATGGGGAAGGAATCCCTTCGGGAGAAGTCAACTTATGATATGACAGCACTACAAATGCCACCACATAAACACTTTTCCCTCCTTCAAATAATTGTATTGAAAAGATATACTGTATGGGATATTTTGTAAAGTATTAGAAATTTTGTTGTTTTTATTGAAATTAAGAAATATTATTTGAAGTCATTCTTAGACATACTAAAAGATAGAATAATCGTCTTCGATGGAGCAACCGGGTCGAATTTTCAGACATACGAGCTTACAGCAGATGATTTTGGTGGAAAAGAGCTTGAAGGATGTAATGAGTATCTGTGTGTTTCCAAGCCAGAATTTGTGAAGAAGCTGCATTATTCATTTTTAGAAGCAGGTGCGGATGTTATCGAAACGAATTCATTTGGTTCGACCTCGATTGTACTCAGTG
>CAYYJH010000016.1:0-38656 GCA_964472195.1 uncultured Ignavibacteriaceae bacterium
ATCCGTCTGCCATTGTGCTTGAGTTTCTTTAGAGATTGTAAATACTAAACATAAAATGATTACTAGATAAAGAATTATTTTTTTCATTTTTTACTCCTTAAATTTATTTCCTGTATCTGTCAGGAATTCTTCCTGACAGCATTTAAAAATAACCATTTTCAAAATAAAAAAGACTCCAAAAGCTTTTTACAACTTTTGAAGTCTTTTCATCGTTACTTTGTGTCTTTACACTGTAGCTTCAGCGTACAGTGCTTTGCATCTCTATGTGTACATTGTAAAACGGTTGTTATATTGTTTAAATACTACTCAAGAGGAATACTATTCTTGTTTTGAGCAAGCCACGCATCGAATGTCTGAAGCGATGGATTCAATGTCCGTGCAAAATCCGGGTTACGTGCTTCGCAAAAGACTTCTTCGAAGTCACGCTTGAACTGAAACATGTTTCCCAAATCCTCAGCACCCGGAAAACCAAAGCTTCTGTATACTGCTGGCTCTACTGAATTGTAATGAACCTCCTTACCGAGTGCACGTGTAAGTGATTCAGCCATCTGCGAACCTGTCAGATTTTCACCTGAAATGCCGAGTGTCTTGCCTATATATTCATCGCCTCCCTTGAAAATACCATAAACACACCTTCCAATATCTTCCGCCGCTATTCCCGGAAGCTTTTTGTCGCCCATAGGCAGTGTGAAAGTCAAACTACCATTGTCTCCCTTTTTGGGTCCCATACCAAAATAAATCAGGTTATCCCAATAGAAAGACGTGTTAAGAATTGTTACAGGTAAACCAAGCTCCGTGAAAAAAGCATTCGCTTCACCCTTTGCATCGAAGTGTGGTACTTTGTATTTTTCCATCAGAGTTGGCATACGGTCATCGCTGAGGGGTACCCACTTACGAGTATCTTCAAGCGTTGACCAGACAACATGTTTGATTCCAGCATCTTTTGCAGCATCAGCCATAGCCTTTGCATGTGCTAACTCTTTCTCGGGAGAAAAGTGCTCCCAGAAAAACGTAACACAAAATGCTCCGTACGTACCTTTGAATGCCTGTTTCAAGGTTTCCGGATTGTCAACATCAGCAGAAACAACCTCTGCACCGAGTTTCGCAAGTTCTTTCGCCTTGTCTGAGTTAACATCTCTTGTAATAGCCCGTGCTGTAAATTCGCCATTAGGGTCACTCATGATAGCTCGGACTAAGCCGCCACCCTGAGCACCTGTAGCTCCTACTACTGCAATAATTTTTTTATCTGTCATAATTTTTTTATATTTGGTTTTTAAAAATATTTATTATTCATACTGTTATGAATTAATGGTATTACAACATAGTTATTTATTAACTCGTTCCAGTTGAAAATAATTCACCAATTAGATAAACGGTTCCATATCTGGAATGTATTTCAATTAATCGGTGTTTGTAGATTTTAATACATTTATAAAGACACGAGATTTTGTTATTTTAATATTCTGACATGAAAACCACGAACCTTAAGCCAAATAAATTAATACACGAAAAAAGCCCTTACCTGCTTCAGCATGCTTATAATCCAGTCGATTGGAATTCATGGAAAGAAGAAACGTTTGAACTTGCAAAAAAAGAGAACAAGCCCATCTTTTTATCGGTCGGGTATTCAACCTGCTACTGGTGCCACGTGATGGAACGGGAAATTTTCGAGAACAAAGAAATAGCAGACTTGATGAATAGCTCTTTTATAAATGTAAAAGTCGACCGAGAGGAAAGACCGGACGTCGACAGGATTTATATGATGGCTCTTCAGTCTATGACTGGATCAGGCGGATGGCCCATGAATATGTTTCTTACCCCGGATTTAAAACCCTTTTACGGAGCGACTTATATTCCCCCTAAAGCAAAGTACAATCGTTCGGGATTTGAAGATGTTGTAGCTCAGATTAATGACGTTTGGAATAATAAACGCAAGGAAGTCATTAACAGCAGTAATAAAATTACAGATTACCTAAACGAAAAATTAAATAAAAAACAAACATCCAATGAAATAACCAAGCTCGATGAGGTTGTATTCGATAAAGCCTTTAAGCAGGTAAAAAAAGCTTATGATTCTGAACATGGTGGTTTTGGCAGCGGTAACAAATTCCCCCGCCCTGTTGTTTACAATTTTCTCCTCGCTTATTACTATTATACAAAAAACTCAGAGGCACTCGATATGGTGACTTTCACATTGAAAAAAATGTACGAAGGCGGAATGTACGACCACCTCGGTGGAGGATTTCACAGGTATTCAGTCGATCATCTCTGGCGTGTTCCGCACTTTGAAAAAATGTTATATGACCAGGCTCAAATTGTAAACTCTTACCTGGATGTTTATCAAATTACAAAAGATAAATACTTCCTCGATATTTCTGAAGATGCATTAAACTACGTTTTAGCAAACCTGACGAATAAAGATGGCGGTTTCTTATCTGCGGAAGATGCGGAAAGCGCATTGGACAGCTCAAAACCTGATATTAAAGAGGAGGGTGCATACTACCTCTGGGATAAGCGTGAAATTGATGAAATTCTAACTAACGAAGAATCGAAGATCTTCAACTTTTATTATGGTATAGAGGCATTCGGTAATACAATTTCAGATCCCCACGATGTTTTCAGAAATAAGAATGTTCTCTATATTGCAAACGATGTTTTTGATACTGCAAAAAAAAATTCAAGAACACCTGAGGAAATATCTCACATTCTGGACGAATGCAGGAAAAAGTTACGTAAAGAAAGAAATAATAGACCACGCTCCCATCTTGATGACAAAATTTTAACGTCGTGGAATGGTCTCATGATTTCAGCTTTCTCCAGGGCTTATCAAATAACGGGAAAGAATATTTACTTAGAGGAAGCAATCTCAAGCGCCGGATTTATAAAGCGTAACTTGTATGATTCACAACTAAACACTTTGCTGCACCGATTCAGAGATGGTGAAGCAAAGTATAATGGAACATTAGTAGATTATGCATTCCTAATTTGTGGTTTGCTGGATCTCTATGAAGCTTCATTCAATACAGATTACCTGGAATTTGCTATAAAGCTTAATAAGATAACTATTGAAAAATTCTATGATGACGTTTCAGGAGGTTTCTTTGACATATCCGAGAATGAGAAAGATATTATCTTTAAAACTAAAGAAACTTATGACGGAGCTGAACCTGCTGGGAATTCAATTCAGATACTTAACATGTTAAAGCTCGGTCTGATAACTGATGATAAATCTCTCACAGAAAAAGCTGAAAAGAGTTTGAAACTATTTTATAACGATATATCAAAACTGCCCTTCTCCTGTCCTCAAATGATATTTACACTATATTGTTTTTTGAAAACACCGAAAGAGATTATAATATCAGGAGACACCAATTCAAAAGAAACTAATACAATGCTGAATGCAATACGAAATTATTATTTACCAAATAAAATCACACTCTTTGCAGATGAAAAATTAAAATCTATATCACCTTTTATTAATATTATCGTAAAAGAAAAAAAGGGAACGAATGTTTATGTATGCGAGAATTATCAATGCAAACTACCGGTTTACGAACCGGAGGGATTGAAAGAACTTTTAAAATGAAATTATTTAACCAAAAATTGTGATCCTTCTGCCACGAAGTCACAAAAACACAAAGGTACAAAAATTTACATTTTTACAACTAAACTTTGAACAGTCACTTGAATACTTCAATTATTATGCTTAACCACGATGTAAAATTTTTTTATGTTTTAGTGTCTTATCCCATAGGGATTTCTTTCCCGTAGGAATCACTTTGTGACGTGAGTGGCAATAACCATTATACAAATAAGATTTTTATTAATTTTAAAAAGTTTATAAGGAGTAATTAAAAATGTTATTCGACATCGATTTAATAAAATCAGTTTACAGCGGACTTAAGAACAAGGTTGAAGAAGCGAGTGTTCTTTTGAACCGACCAATGACCTACGCAGAAAAGATTCTCTACGCTCACTTGTGGGAAAATACAAACAGAGCATATGAACCGGGCACGGATTTTGTGAATTTTAAACCTGATAGAGTTGCGATGCAGGATGCAACTGCACAGATGGCATTACTGCAATTCATGACTGCTGGAATTCCAAAAGTAGCAGTTCCATCAACAGTTCATTGTGACCACTTGATATTAGCTGAGAAAGGCTCAAGCGAAGATTTACATAACGCTCAGGATATGAATAAAGAAGTTTATGATTTTTTATCGAGTGTTTCTAATAAATACGGATTAGGATTTTGGAAACCGGGTGCGGGAATCATTCACCAGGTAGTCCTCGAAAATTATGCATTCCCCGGAGGAATGATGATAGGTACGGATTCACACACGCCCAACGCGGGCGGTTTGGGTATGATAGCAATCGGAGTCGGAGGAGCTGATGCTGTTGACGTAATGGCTGGTATGCCGTGGGAACTAAAATTCCCAAAAATACTTGGAGTTAAACTTACAGGAAAAATGAGCGGATGGACTTCCCCTAAAGATGTTATTTTAAAATTAGCCGGCATACTAACAGTAAAAGGTGGAACAGGATACATAGTAGAGTACTTCGGTGAAGGTACAGAAACAATATCATGCACAGGTAAAGGAACGATATGCAACATGGGAGCTGAAATTGGAGCAACGACTTCCATATTTCCATATGATGGAAGAATGTCAACTTACCTCAAAGCAACTGGCAGAAATGAGATTAGTAAACTGGCAGACGACCTGAAAGATATTTTAAAAGCTGATGAAGGAAGTGAAAGACATTACGATAATATTATTGAAATAAATTTATCGGAACTCGAACCGCATATTAACGGACCATTCACTCCAGATAGAGCATTTGCAATCTCGGAATTCAAAACAGCTGTAAAGGAAAACGATTTTCCTGAAGAACTTAAAGTTGGATTAATCGGGAGTTGTACAAACTCCTCTTATGAAGACATGGAAAGGTCAGCATCAGTAGCAAAACAAGCATTAGGCAAAGAATTAAAAGCAAAATCAGAATTCATAATAACACCCGGTTCGGAACAAATCAGGGCAACTATAGAAAGAGACGGACAGCTTGAAGCATTTACAAAAGTTGGTGGTGTTGTATTAGCTAATGCATGTGGCCCCTGTATCGGGCAATGGAAAAGGCACGATGTAAAGGAAGGTGAAAAGAATTCGATAATAACTTCTTACAACAGAAACTTTTCAAAGAGAAATGACGGTAATCCAGCGACACATTCGTTCGTTGCTTCACCCGAAACCGTAACAGCATTATCTCTTGCAGGTAAGCTTACGTTCAATCCATTAACCGACACTTTGAAAAATGAAAACGGTGAGGATATCAAGCTTGATGAACCAACCGGAAACGAATTGCCCGAAAAAGGATTTCTGAAAGGTGATGAAGGATATGTTGCACCTGCAAAGGACGGTTCAACAATAGAGGTTGTAATAGCTGAAGGAAGTAAGAGACTCGAAAAGTTATCACCATTCAAAGTGCCGAATGTGGAAAATGATTTTAAGGATCTCTCAGTACTTCTAAAAGCAAAAGGAAAATGTACAACTGACCATATTTCTATGGCAGGACCATGGTTAAGATACAGGGGACATCTTGATAATATTTCAAACAATATGTTTATCGGTGCAGTAAATTATTTTAACGATAAAACGAACACTGTAAAGAATTCGCTGACAGGTGAATACGATGAAGTACCTAAAGTAGCACGAGACTTAAAATCAAAAGACATCGGGTGGATAGTATGCGGAGAAGAAAATTATGGAGAAGGATCATCGAGGGAGCATGCTGCAATGGAACCAAGACATTTAGGAGGAAGAGCAATTGTCGTGAAATCATTTGCACGTATTCATGAAACAAATCTCAAAAAGCAAGGAATACTTCCTCTTACGTTTGCTAATCCGGATGATTACGATAAAATTAATGAAGATGACAAAATTGATATTGACGTGAAAGGAATTACTCCAGGTAAAGAAGTAACTATGACAATCAAGCATTCAGATGGAAGTAAAGATTCGATTCTACTGAATCATACAATGAACAAACAGCAAATTGAATGGTTTAAGGCTGGTTCAGCATTGAATTTGTTATCAAAGAAGAATCAATAAAAATTTATTACTTTGAATTATATTTATTTCACGCTAAGACTTCATGCCTAAAAACATATAAGCAAAGATGTGAAGGATGTTTTTTGAGTAATATTAAATATTCATAAATCGTTAATTGGTGTTCGATATTCTACCAAGAAAATTAAGAACTAATGAAAATCTATTATTTTTGTATTGGGTTATTATTGACAATTCTTCAATTCGAAACACTCACAGCTCAATCAGATTCAGTAGAATCTGTTTGTGATAAATGGGATAGACTCGACAAACAAATCGTAAATTTAGAAATAGATAAGGAAGATGCTGTTGAATTAATGGAAAAGTATGAAATGGAAGTCGTTAAATATTTCATAGAAAATAACGGGAGATATGTCAAAAGAGATGAATGGGTTTATCCGTTGAAAACCTTCACATCCGTGACTCATAGAGACAATGGAAACGATTACCGCCTTTCAACTTATGATTATTTCCAGGGCTCGAATACTAAAGGTCACCCTGCGCATGATATTTTCATTCTTGACGATAACAAAGACCTGTTGGATGATTCAACGGGGAAACCAGTCGATATAGTCAGTATGTCAAGCGGAGTTGTTGTAGCTGTCGATACCACCTGGGAACCCGGCTCATTGTTAAGAGGAGGCAGATATGTCAAAGTCTTCGATGTTACTAACATGAATATTTTTTATTACTCTCATATTTCAAAGGTATCTGTGAAACCCGGAGACATCGTAAATGCAGGTGACAAAATTGGAGAAGTTGGGAGGACAGGAAGAAAAACCATTTTACCCAAAGGAAAAACTCATGTACATGTAGCTCTTTTAAAATCAGTCAGGGGTTATCCTAAACCCGAGTGGATAATCGATGATATCTTTAGGGCTGAGAGAGACTATCTGGATGCTTGGGATAAATAAAATATTGTAAGAAGTTAATCATTTTTCATATTTTCTTCGTAGATGCTTTGGGACGAAAGCCTTCTCAATCAATTCAAAAACAAGTTCCACAATTATTGCCAGTAATGCTGCGGGTATAGCTCCCATTAATATTAACTTTGTATTATTTAATGCTAATCCCGTAACGATAAACTCCCCTAACCCTCCTGCACCAATAAACGCAGCTAATGTCGCAGTTCCTATATTAATAACAGCAGCTGTTCGTATCCCTGCAATTATTGTTGGCATTGATAATGGTAATTCCACATATCTCAATTTTTGCCAGGTTGTCAAACCAATACCACTGCCTACTTCTTTTAACAAAGGATCAACACTAAACAAGGCAATTGTTGTGTTCCTCAAAATTGGGAGCAGACTGTAAAGGAATAATGCAACGATTGCCGGAAAAACACCAATACCAAAAATTGGGATCATAATTGCAAGTAAAGCAATCGACGGGATTGTCTGAAGCAAACTTGAAAAATATAGTACTGGTTTTGAAACAGATGAGTAAAAATAAATGAATACTCCTAATGGAACAGCTACTATGATAGCAAACCCCAGTGCGATGAACGTCAACTTAAGATGTTCTGCAGCTTTTCTTAATATTTGGGACAATTCACTTTCTGATTTAAACTCTTTATCCCTGTAAGACAGTAAATTTTTTTCTATTAAAAATTCCCTTGAAACCTCTGCGAAAGATTTGTTTTCATACAAAACCGACTCATTCATTTTTTGCATTTCTGCATCCGATATCGAACTGGATATCCTGTTGAATATATCTTTTAATTTATCCTCTGCTTCTGCACTATACAATGATACCGCAAAATATTTTGGGAAAAAACCCTTATCATCTTCAAGTATCATTAAATTATACTTTGGAATTTCACCATCCGTTGAATACACGTCCGTCACGTCTATTTGCTTTTCATCGATTGCCTGGTATGCAAGCCCATGTTCAAGACCTACAGGTACCTGAGGAAGTTCATATACTTTTGATATATTCTTCCAGCCATCTTCCCTGCTTAGAAATTCATAACTAAAACCGAGCTTTAACTCTGGGTGTTCTTTTAAATCAGAAATAGTATTAATATTTAATTCTCTTGCAAGGTTTTTCTTAAGAGCAAAAGCATACGTGTTATTAAAACCATACGGTTCAGAAACGTTTAAATTAATCTCATCATTTAATTTCTTTTTCAGTTCATCAAAACTAAGTTTGTCATTCATTTTTAAAATAGCTTCCGATATGGTCCCTGTATATTCAGGATATACATCAATTTCTTTATTACGTAAAGCTTCGAAACAAACAAGTGTTCCACCAAGGTTGAATTTTCTCTCAACTTTATATCCTTCACTTTCTAATAACTGAGAAATAATTTCTCCCAGTATATAGCTTTCATTAAAATGCTTAGCACCAACACGAATTGTCTGAGCTTGTGTATATGATAAAGCAAAAATTAAAGACAGTATAAGGAAAAAATTCTTTAACATTAGATTTTCAATCCTGTGAATTTAAAAAATCTTCAACAAATTGGTTTGCCGGTTTAGTTTTTATTTCTTCTTCTGCTCCAATTTGCTGAATAACACCTTCCTCAATTATTATAATAGTATCAGCTAATTTAAATGCTTCCCTGAGATCGTGAGTTACAAAAACGATTGTTCTCGGTTCTTCTTTTTGAATCTTTAAAAGTTCTTTGTGGATTTCATTTTTTGTAGTGGGGTCTAATGCACCGAAAGCCTCATCGAGCAAGTACATTCCCGGGTTCAATATCATAGCCCGGCAAATACCAACCCTTTGCTGTTCACCTCCTGATAACTGATGGGGATACTTATTTTTAAAATCAGATGAAAGATTGACAAATGACATCAGCATGTTTGCCCTGTCTTCGATTTCTTGTGATGATTTTCTATTTAACTTAGCCAGCAATGCGATGTTATCAAAAACGGTCATATGAGGAAAGAGCCCAGTCCCTTGTACAGAGTATCCAATGTGTAACCGTAGTGCCGATAATCTGGAGTAATTAATTGGCTTATTAAAGATTAGAGCTTTGCCCACAGATGGTCTTACTAAACCATTTACAATCTTGAGAATTGTCGATTTACCGCTTCCGCTTTTTCCTATTATAGCAGTTATCTTATTTTCATCAATGCTAAAAGAAACATTTCGCAGCACATCTCTACTGTCGAAAGCCTTTGTTATATTTTCAAACTTTATTGGGTACATTGGAATTGAGTGTCATCAAAATATCTATTATCTATTCAGAGTATTATAGCCGGTAAGATAATTATGATTTACTTTTTTTTACAGAATCAGAACTATCTTTTTTTTCAAAGGTGTCTTTTCTAATAAATGTAAAATAGATGATTCCGATCAAACCTATTATCCAGATAATATCTATTGGTTTCATAATAATTTTATTTTGGTTTAAATATACACAGTGAAAAGTAATTTTTCTCATCCTTGAATCTTTCCGAAACAAACAAATTAGCACGGTTCGAAATATCTTCAATCTTTTTATCAGAAAACTTATGCGAATTTTCTGTATGAATAGTTTCACCTTTCTCAAATAAAATCGTTTCACCGATAGCTGTTATGCAAACTTCCTGGGTTTCTTTTGATACAAGATGCATCTCTATCCTGCTATCATCTTTATTAAAAATTGCTTCGTGTTTAAACATCTTTAAATTAAAATTTCCGCCAAGTTCTTCATTAATTCTCCTAAGAATATTTAAATTGAATTCACTCGTAATTCCTCCCCTGTCATTGTATGCGTTCAGCAAAACTCTTTCATCTTTAATCATGTCAAAACCTATTATCAGAATATCATCTTCCCGCATGTCATTTCTCAATCTCTTTAAAAATATTTCTTCTGCATCGAAAGTAAAGTTGCCTATACTCGATCCCAAGAATAAAATCACTTTAGGTGATTCATCAATTTGTGTAATAAAATCGACTCCCTCTTCATAGAATGATACGAGACCTGTAATATGCAGATTGGCATACTTCTCAATTAATATTTGAGAACATTCAACGATAATATCCGAAACATCAATCGGTACGTACTTAACTTCATCCCTAAGTTTCAAAAAAGAATCCAGAATGTGTTTTGACTTAGCCGAACTACCGCTGCCTAATTCTACGAGTGTATTTTTGTTGAGATTAGAATTTGAAATATAACCGGCACTCTTCTTAATAATACCGAGCTCGGTTCTTGTAAGGTAATACTCTTCCATGCCGCATATTCTCTCGAAGAGTTCTGAACCCCGTGCATCATAAAAATATTTTGGGAGGAGGAATTTGTTTGCAGCTAACAACCCATTCTTAACATCTTCAGCAAAGGTGTTTTTTTCTTCAAAATGTTCTAAATAAAATATTTGTAAACGCTCGTTGATTACCTTTTCATCGTAGGAATGATGCTCTACTTTGGAACGGTCAAATTTCAAACTTAATGGATTGTTTAAAAAGTGTAATATATTGAAAAATGATTTTAGAAGTAATGAATATGCTAAAAATTATAAAAAGCAAAACTTGTAATGAAAATCTAAGAGCGCCGATTAAGGTCCTCATACTTTGTAAATATCTTCGAAACATGGTGGTTCAATTTCTAACAGCCTGTCAAGACTCACAAAAAACAATTTACATACAATTTTCTTATCCGTGTATATATTCTTTATAACTTTTTGATAGATGGATAGCTGCATTTTATACTTATCAATATTATTTAAAGAGCTATCAGTTTTATAATCTATTATTTCAATACTATCATCATAAAATATTAACAGATCTATAACACCCCTAATAACATCATTCTGAAATGGGAATAAAAATTCGATTTCCGATTTCAGATCCTTTGCATTCAAATCACTAATAAATTTCTTTATTCGCTGTACTTCCATTAAGTTACTTTCCACATTATAACCATTCGCAATCTTATAAGCGAAATTGTGAATCTTAATTCCGAATTTTCTTTTTTCAATTATATATTTAACTGTAAAATCTTTTGAACGGACATCATCTTCATCTATTGCAGTTTCAACAGAATCAATATCCTCCATAATTTTATGCGGGGATATAAACTTTTTACTTTTAGATAATCTTTTATCAATTTTTATATCGACTGAACTTGACTCCTTTTCATCATTCAATGGTTTTATTTCATATTCAAAGTCATCTATTATTTTATGATTAGTCCGCCCTGCTAACTCTTCAAAAAACGGAGATGGTTTATAAGCAGTGAAATATAAATACTGCTTAGCTCTAGTGGAGGCAACATATAACAACCTTCTTTCTTCATCATAATCAGAACTTTTTATCATACTCGAAAGTAAATCTGATTTCCAATTATTAAATCTATAAAAATATTTCCCATTAGTTCCATATGTTTTTTTTCCTCTGAGTCCTACAACCGGATTATAAATAAGTGATCCGCTTTCACCTTTTGTTGAGGGAAAAGTTTTGACATTACAATTAGCAACTATAACGACAGGATACTCAAGTCCTTTGACTCCGTGGATTGTATGAACAACAACTGCATTTGCAGTCTCATTAAGTTCAAGATTAAATTCATTCGTTTTAAAATTATCCAAAATGTAAACGAGATCACCGATAGAAATCGAATCGGATATTAGCCAGGACTGTACCGTATCAATAATTCTATTCGCATACTCATCATTGTAATTATATCTATAAAAAATAGCTTCAACTACAAACAATATGCTTTCCTTAATTGATACGAGATAATTTAAAAAATTTAATAGCTCATCGGGCAATTCATTGAACAATTTATTCTCAATAGCAACTACACCTTTTATTTTATCCGAGTAATATTTTACCTCATTATAATTATATCCTTCCTTTTCGAGAATCGGAATCCATCCCTGTACGTTATAAATGTTTAATATCAATCTAAACCAGGCAAGAACAAGTATCCCCTGCTGTGTCGCAAATAACTCCAAACCTCCCTCGTAATTCATCGGTATTCCTTCGAGTAAAGCTGCTCGCTGCAATTCGAGACCAAATTTTTTATTCCTGCTTAAAACACATATGTCAGAATACCGAACAGGTTCTTCCGGCAAAGCACTTCCTGTATTTTTATCAAAATTTCTTATCTTATATTTTCCCTTTTCACAAACCAATTCAGAGATTTTTTTCAATATTAAATCAATCTCACCTATAATGTCACTTGTTTTGTAAAAACTTATTCCAGTATAATCATTCAGCTTACGCTTTGGTTTTAACGGCTCTTTGAAATTTCTTTCTATGTACTCTTCGTTTATATCATCACCTTTCTTCCCAGGACAGAATAAAGTCTCCCTGCTGAAATTCAGAATATTATCAGAGCTTCTGTAATTATCTTCGAATATTATTTTTTGTACATTGTTCACATCATAACCGACTCTCTCTTCGACGTTGTTCAGTTCCTTCTTAAATAATTTAAGATTGTCTTCAAACTCTGTAATATTTTTTATCGTTGTATTTCTAAAACCATAAATACCCTGTCTCCAATCACCAACAACACAAAGGTTTGCCCTATTGTTATTATTCTTTGCTAAAAGCAAAATCAACTTAAACTGTAACTCATCCGTATCCTGAAACTCATCAACCATAATGTAATCGAACTGACTAAGATCGCGAACAGATTTATTGTACAACAGCGTTACATAAGCAAACATTATCATAAACTCAAAATTAAGGAGATTTCTTTCGAGCATGTATTTCAAATATTCAAAATAAACCTCTCGCATAAAATCAAGCAGTTCCTCCTGTTTATCATCATTGAACAATTCTTCTTTAATCTCAGGATTAATTGTTTTAACCAGAAATATATTATCTCTGTTGAAATTTAAATATATTTTATTCTTAATTGCATCTTTAAACAAATTGCATAACTCATTTTGCTTTTCACCTCTCACACCCTCAACACGTTTATTTAAATCATTATACAGTGTTGAGTATTTTTCGAAGTCACCTTTGAGTTTTGTATATTCTTCTTTTCTCCATCCCTTATTCGTAGGAAATACTCCTAAACTGCAAAGTTTTTTTATCGTTTTTAAAATATCTTCGTGTGAATTGTTCAAAGAGTTTATTACAAACTCATATTTATTTTTAACACTTCTCGAAAAATTTAAATAAAACCTTTTGAAAATTTCTAATTCAAAAAACCTATCCTCTATAACTTGAAAATTATTCGAGATATATTCACTCATTCCTAAATAAGAAGGCGAATCTATCCCGTAGTTCTTTACTAACCTGGAACAATAAGAATGGAACGTCATTATCGGTGCGTTAAGTAAATCAGTGATGTTTATGTTACCCGATACTTTTCTTATAACCTCTTCTTTCATCTGATCAGCAGCATTGTTAGTAAAAGTGATGAGCAAAATATCCTTTGGCTTTACGTTGTTCTCGATCAACTTCTGGTATCTCTTTATGATGGTTCTCGTTTTACCCGTACCGGCACCGGCATCGACAAGATAGATACCATCTAACGAATTAATCAGTATGTTCTGCGGATTGATTTTGTTATTCAATTCCATAGCTTGTTACTTATACAAATATTTAAATACTCACACTTCTTACAAACATCTCTTGAATTATAAACAGGCTCGGATGGAAACTCTGATTTTTGGTATTCGTTTATTTTTGTAATTTTCTCATTAACCAAAATTAAAAATTTTTCAACATCATCTCTGAAAATTAATGCAACCTCATTTTTCCCTGTCCTGAGATTGTACAATGAAACTGCTAATGGAATAATGATGTCTTTATTAAAAGTATTCTCTTTCATTTTATTGAAATCCTTATAAGTAAAGCAAAGTTTATTTATCACCAGATCGTAAAACACTTCCTGAATTTTTTCTTTAACTTTATTATTATCAAAAAAATCGACTGATGAAGATATAACTACAGAGATTGCATTCCTATAATTATCATAACCAATTTTATCAAGCAATGGAGCAGGCTTACCTTCCTTTAGAGTGTTAAAATATTTTTCGGAAACTATATACTCATTGAATGTATAAGCAACGTATTTTAACTTTGTAACAGTCTCTTCTTTTTTCTGTGAAGGATCGAGTTCACTTTTTTGGTTAGCTAATAAAAAGTTATAAATAAAATTCACTTCTCCATTTGTATCTTTTTTTCGTTTCGCTGAAATATAAGATATAGATTGAAAATCGAAATCTTCGGATTCGCTCTTTTCCAAACTCTCTAAATTTGAACTCTGTATAATTTGATATCCCTTCTTTCTATTTGCACTCGTCTTATAATCAACAATCGTATTTTCAATTTGCAGATCGATCTTACCTTTTAATTTTGTATTCACTTCATCGGAAAACCATTGCTCAGTGTTTTTATACAATATTTCTTTGCCAAATTCCTTCATTAATTCATTATCAGATGGTCTGGAAAGTTTACACTTTACTCTCTTACTCAATAAGGGTTTCAAGAAAGCTATTAACGTATTAATTCCTAATTCAAATATTGTTTGTTCAGAATTTTTATCTAAATCTTTGATAAGGTTTGACATCCTGTTAATCATAAAGTCTATAATTTTCTTAGTGCTATTCACCGAAAATTCCGGGTGATTAAAATACATCTCAGCGAAATTATGTAAAAGCTTCCCTCTCTGAAAATGCGGTTTGTCTTCACCGGATAGCAGCCTGCTGAATGAATATTTCTTTGGACATTTATAAAACTCATTTAATGAACTCGGTGAAATAGCTTTACACTTTTCGTGCTCTTTTAACTTAAGAGAAGTTTTATTACCATTATAAGATTTCTTTTCACTAATACCACTAACGGATACAGAATTGAAAAAATCTGCTTCGAAGCTTTCTATATCTTTATCAGCAACAACGTTAAAATAATAACATGGATGTAATTCGCGGTTGTAACTAACATTCTGTGCAAAATAAAACCGCTGCTGCCCCTGTGATAATAAAATCTGAAACTTCTCCAGTGCTTTCTTATCTTCTTCAGCCTTGTCAATGTATTCCCTATCGGGAAAAAGTTTAGTCCAGCTCTGATCAAACCCCAGAAATATTATTATATGCCTGTCAATGAACGCTGAATTCAGTGCGTTTACAAAAAGCACGCCTTCCTTTGGAGATTCTAATTCAACATCGAAGTTTTTTATAAAGTATTTTAATGTAATTACATTTTTATCATTAATTAATTCATCATTGAATTTTAATTTTTCGATTGTGTTCTCTAATTCTGGAGTAACATCAATCTTTAACTCCCGCTCTAAATTTTTAAAGAATCTTGAATAAGAAGAATCCCGGATGCTATTTAATAATGAATAAATACTTTTAACTCTTTCATCAACACAAATATTCCTTGTATAACTCTGAAAATTATACTGAATGTATTTATTTTCAATCTCAAAATTTAAATAACCTGTAAGAGCTGATATTTCTTTTACTGTAAGATCATCTAATCTCAAAGCTAATTCTAAAATCGACAGAATGTTTCTCGTCGTTATATCTTCGCTTAAATAATTCTTTAACTGAATTTTAATACCGTTTTCTTTCAACCTCGATTTGATTATCTGAAGATATTCAGAATCGGGATTTAATACTATTGCTACTTCGTTTTCAAATTCTTTATCTATTAATGATACAGTTTGTTCTATGAGGTTTTTCGATGAACTGAATAAATAAGTTTTATCAATACTAAACTCTTCATCCTTTAGTAAATTTATTTTCTGGGGAGGATGGCTTCTTTTAGGAAGAACCTCCATATCCAATAGTGTGAAGAGTTCTTCACCTATTACAGCAATTTTTTTACCCAAATAAAAATCCTCATCGAATTCATCCATAGCTTTTTCTAAACAATCATATTCCTTCAAATAAGAAAGTAGTTCTTTCTCAACATTTGAAAGATAAAGCTCAGTATTTTCTAATTTCCCGCAATTGTCCCATACATCAAAAATCATATCGAGCATCTGATGAACTAACTTCAATGGTTTACCCGTTCTCTGAGTTATATCTAACACAATTTCATATCTCTCGAAAATCCTGTCGTAATTCAGCTCTGCAAATTTTGATGCAATCTGTCGGGGTGTCATAGCAAGATAACCCAATCGAGGATAATTGACCATCTTGTTTAATGCAGTCGCAAGAGGAGCATCGTTGGTTATGACAAGATCAAAAGCTTTTACTTCTTCGTATATCTCGGATATTGATTTTGATTTAGAAATCATTTATGGTATCTAACTTGAAATGAAAAATATACACTTAAATATAACCATACTCGGTATGTTATTCTATATAAGTGTTAATATATAAATTGTATTATGTATTTTTAAGTAATTATTCTAAAAATGCATTTTTAAGTTTTGGAAATTATGATATTTTAACGAAACACCTAGAACTTTATGATAAAAAAGAAAAACACTATACGCATTTATTCATGGAATGTTAACGGTATTAGAGCTGCAGCAAAGAAAGGCTTTATAGATTGGCTCAAGAAATCCAGGGGAGATATTGTATGCATACAGGAAACGAAAGCTCAACCCGAGCAAATACCTGATGAAATAAAAAAAGTTAAAAGCTACACTTCTTATTGGTTCTCTGCTGAGAGAAAGGGTTATTCAAGTGTTGGCATACTTTCTAAAATCCAACCACTCAAAACTATAAACGGTTTTGGAAATCCAAAGTTCGACTGTGAGGGCAGAGTTATCTTTGCAGAATACGAAAAATTCTTATTAGTGAACGTATATTTCCCAAATGGTGGAAGAGGTCCTGAAAGAGTAAAATACAAACTCGATTTTTACGATGAATTATTTTTCTTTCTCCAAAAAAATTATTCAGGAAAGAAAGGCATCATTGTAACAGGTGACTATAACACTGCACATAGGGAGATTGACCTCGCACGTCCGAAGGAAAATGAAAACAATACAGGCTTTCTTAAAGAAGAAAGAGAATGGATAGACAACATTATTAATCTTGGTTATGTGGACATCTTCAGAAAATTTAACAAGAACCCGGGAATGTACACATACTGGGACATGGTGACAAGAGCCCGCACAAGAAACGTTGGTTGGAGACTCGATTATTTTATGATCTCTGAAGACTTAGTTCCAAAAGTAAAAGCGGCAGATATTCACATGAAAATAATGGGTAGCGACCACTGCCCTATTTCAATTGATATGGAAAATTAAATTTACGACTTTGAAAGCAATCTTACTGAAAAAAACAGGTCTTACGGAAAGTTTAAACGAAAATCTCATAGTTGATGAAATACCTGAACCGAAAATTAATGAAAATGAGGTTCTAATAAAAATTCATTATGCGGCTCTTAATCATCGTGATCTTTGGATAACAAAAGGACTTTATGCAGGGATCAAACTTCCGATTGTGCTTGGTTCGGATGGAGCAGGGACAATTCATAAACTCGGAAAAAATGTTGAAGTCTTTAATTTGAATGACGAAGTAATAATTAATCCAAGCTTAAACTGGGGTGATGATGAATCGTTTCAATCTAATGGATACCGAATCCTTGGTATGCCGGATAACGGAACACTATCGGAATTCATAAAGATAGATAAAAAGTACGTTTATAAAAAGCCTTCTCATCTGGATTTGATTCAGGCAGCTGCAATACCTCTTGCAGGACTAACTGCTTACAGAGCATTGTTCAATAAAGCAAAAATAAAAAGAGGAGATAATATACTGATAACCGGTATCGGGGGCGGAGTTTCGACTTTTGCAATGTTGTTCGCAATTAAACTCGGAACAAACGTCTTTGTTACTTCCGGGAGTGATGGCAAAATTAATAAAGCAATTCATTTGGGTGCTGTTGCTGGAGTAAATTATAAAAGAGATAATTGGCATAAAGATATTATCAAGTTATCAGACAACAACATAAATATTATAATCGACAGTGCGGGGGGTGATACGATTTCAAAATCTTTGGACATAATAAATCATGGAGGAAAAATAATATCGTTCGGAGCAACTACCGGTAAGGTGAAAGATTTCGATATAAGAAAAGTATTCTGGAAACAAATTTCGTTAATGGGCACGACAATGGGTTCGGACAGTGATTTTAAAAAAATGTTCAACTTTATAAATGTGCACAAAGTATTTCCAGTTATTGATGAAGTTTTCCCCAGATTTGATATTATCAAAGCTTTTAATAGAATGAACTCGTCAGAACAGTTTGGAAAGATTATAATAAAATTCTGACAAAAAAAAATCCGGCTTAATTCTAAACCGGATTTTAAAAATTTGAACATTAAATTACTATTGCTTTTTCATGTCATCTAATTTTTTTCTAACTTCATTCAATTCCTTATTAATATCATTGTACTCTTCTCGAATTTCATCATCATAAATTTCAGAGTCAAGACCTTCGCCTAATTCACTAACCGATTCACGACCACCTTTGACCTTTTCAATAAAAGTTTTTATTCCTTTTATAATTGCAATATAGGTATTGATAGTATCAAAAACCGGGGATTCGATCTTTCTCTGAATCTTCTGCTCGAATTCAGCAACATTATTTACTACATCTTTAACATTACCGATTGCTTCATTGACAGAATCAACCCCATTTTCAATTTTATCAGATATTTTATTGACTCTTTTTATAACTTCATGTGTATCATCTATCAAAGGCTCAACTTTATCTCTATATTTATTAACATCTTTCTGCAAGTCATCAACTTTCAGAATTAGTTTTTTTAAAATCTTAATTAAAGCAACGACTAAAATAATAAAAGTAATAAATAATATAATTTGAATAATTACAGAAGTAATGTTCAGGTATTGCGTTAATTCAGTCAAAATGAATCAGATTAAAATTTAAGAAAAAATTAATTAACTTTTGGATTTTTCTTCTTTGTACGCTTCTATTCCAGCTTTGAATGCATCCTTAACTCTGTCTGATTCGCCTGATATCTTTTCTTTTGCAGAACCAAGTTTTTCTGAAGCTTTTCCTTTTGCTTCACTCAATACTTTATTTGCATCTCCGATCAATGAACTTGCTTTATCCTTTGCATCTTTAATGAGCATCTCTGATTTTTTCTTGCCTTCGTTTATGAGCTTATTTGCTTTTTCCTTTGCTATTTGCATATACTCAGATGTATCATCAAGAAATTCATCTTTCTTAATTTTTATATCACTCCTTAATTCCTTACCGGTTTTAGGAGCATATAATAATGCTACTACACCACCTACAATTGTACCGGTTAAAAATCCCAGTAGCAAGCCTTTTGCCATTTTGTTGTCATCCATTTTAAAATCTCCTTTAAAATTTAATTTCTAAAATTTCCCCATTTATAGTAATTATAACTGTGATAACTTTCGCTTAATTGAAAATTATAATTACTATAATGTGAACTAATTAAAATATTAATATATACCTCATAAATCAATTATCAAATAAGTCTCTCAATCCTTTAAATATTGATAGCTTCATCATAAGCCGCACCAGCTGCTTCCAGTATAGATTCTGATAGTGTTGGATGTGCATGTATCGTATTAATTATTGATTCACCCGTGCCTTCAAGTGATTTCACTGAAACGAGTTCACTTATCAGTTCTGTAGCTTCCGCACCTACTATATGAGCACCAAGCAATTCGTTGTATTTCTTATCGAATATAAGCTTAACCATTCCAGTTGTTTCTCCCATTGCTCTTGATTTACCATTTGCTGAAAATGGATACTTCCCTACTCTAAGCTCAAATCCTTTCGATTTAGCTTCTTCTTCTGTTAATCCAACAGAAGCAACTTGAGGTTGGCAATAAGTACACCCTGGAATGTTATTATAATTAATATCTCTTTCATGCAATCCCTTTATTTTTTCAATACAGTTTATTGCTTCAGCTGATGCAACGTGTGCAAGCCATGGTTTACCTTTCTGATCTATCAAAGCAACATCACCGATAGCATAAATACCTTCAACATTTGTCTTATAATCTTTATCAACTTTAATTCCATTATTAAACAACTCAACACTGATTTCTTCCAGCCCTATATTCTCTAAATTTCCCCTGACACCAACTGCGATCAATACAACATCTGATTCAATTTCTATATTTTCCTTTCCAGAAACTTTTGTAAAAACTTTATCACCTTTAACAATAACGTCTTCTGTTTTTGTTTCCACAAACATCTTAATACCTCTTTTCCTAAACTCCCTTTCAACAACATCTGAAATCTCTTTATCTTCAACGGGAAGTACAGATGGAAGCATTTCTATTACAGTGACATCAGAGCCGAAAGCGTTATAGAAATATGCAAATTCCATTCCGATTGCTCCGCTGCCAACTATTGTCATTTTTTCCGGAACTTTTTTTAACAACATTGCACCGGTTGAGGAAAGTATTCTTTCTTCATCAAACCGAATGTTACCGATAGTTCTTGCTCTTGCACCAGTTGCAACAATCGTATATGTAGATTTAATTGCTTCAATTTCCTTACCTGATTTATCTGTTATACTTACTGTCTTATCTTTATTAAAAGAACCTTTTCCTTCAATCACAGTAATCTTGTTTTTCTTCATTAGGTACTGCACACCCTTCTCCGATATATTAGCAATTTTTCTTGAGCGTGAAATTATTTTATCAAAATCAAACGAGACTTTCTCGACTTTTATACCAAACTCATTCATATGTTTGACTGAATCCATTAGTTCAGCATTCTTTAAAAGAGCTTTTGTTGGTATGCAGCCCCAATTGAGACAGACACCTCCCAATTTTTCTTTTTCGATTATGGCAGTTTTGTATCCTAATTGTGACGCCCTTATTGCAGCAGTATAACCACCGGGACCACTACCAATTATACTCACATCAAAATCTTGCATTATACACTTATATTTTGTTGTTTTATATTATTGCCTAATTTAAAATGAATGGTTAATTTAACTATATTGTATTTATTACTCAATATAATATTTTGAACAATGTAACAACCCACATATAATTTAATAACAATGGATAATTTTCACAGTCTCGGTAAATTATTGATGATCATAGGTGTAATAATTATTATTATAGGCATCTTATTATTTTTCTTCAACAAAATATCCTTCTTAGGTAAACTTCCAGGTGACATAATAATTAAGAAAAACAATTTCACAATTTATTTACCTTTTGTAACTTCTATTATCTTGAGTATATTGTTAAGTTTACTATTTTATTTCTTCTTTAAATTTAAAAAATAAGAAACAAAACTCTTTTTTAATCAAATTTTCAAATAAATCCTAAGACTTATAAAACAAAATATCAGACACTATTTTAGACGACCGAAGAAAAAAGATCAGTTTGGATTCCGGTATCTAAAAAAAATAGTATTTATTATTCTAATGCTTTTAACAGCCATCACGATAGGTGTTATTGGTTTCGTTGTTATTGAGAATTACACTTTTGTAGAAGCATTTTATATGACAATTATCACAATAACAACTGTTGGATTCCTGGAGGTCCACCCATTGTCAGATTCAGGACGAATTTTCACCTCTTTTTTATCGGTAATTAACATTGGGATATTTTTTTATGGAGTTACTACTATCGTAGGATTCATAGTTGAAGGAGAATTCAGAAACTTTTTTAAACATTACAACGTGACAAAAAAAATTGAAACAATCAAAAACCACGTGATAGTGTGTGGTTATGGAAGAAACGGGAAACAAGTCTGTGAGGAATTAAAAGATGACAAGAAATCTTTTATTCTTATTGAAAGTAACACGGAAGCTTTAGAGGAATTTAAAGTGAATGAAGAAAATTTATTCATAGAGGGTAATGCAACTGAAGATGAAGTATTAATCACTGCTGGTATAGAAAGAGCTAAAGCTCTTATTACCACTCTTCCTGAAGATCCAGATAATGTCTATGTAGTATTAACAGCCCGTGAATTAAATCCGAACATAGCAATCATAAGTCGTGCTTCCAATGAATCATCTATAAGTAAACTGAAACGTGCTGGTGCTAATAACGTTATCATGCCCGAAAAGATTGGAGGAGCACATATGGCATCACTGGTTATGAAACCGGATATCATGGAATTTATTGCCCAGCTAACAGGACAGGATAACGATATTAGTCTTGCTTTTGAAGAACTATCGTTAAGCAGTATATCTAATAATTACGCTGGGAAATCCATTAAAGACCTTGATGTGCGAAATAAAACCGGGGCAAACATAATTGGAATAAAAGATAAAGAAGGAAAGTTTATCATAAATCCTCACCCCGAGACTAAAATATGTACGGATTACAGTCTAATAATACTTGGTTCAGGTCAACAAATCATGGCAATGAAAAACATGATTGCTAAACTCTAATTCATATTCGAAATCATTTGTTATTAATATATTTCATCTTTTCAAACTCCAGACCATTACCGGACTAACATCTCTGATATAAGTGCCCCACGAATAATCACCGTACAAAGATTCAATTTGAAAACCGATTTCATTCATAAGTAATTCAAAAGAGAATTTCTCATGTACATAAAAATTTATATCAAAAAATGATTTTGAACAGAAGTGTCCATCTTTATCATAGATTTCATAAAATTGATAACCACTGACAATCTTCTTGTCTTTATCATAATTTTCTAAACACCAGAGGAAAAGAATATTATCTTCATTCTTGATGGGAAATTTTCCGATTAATCTCATGTTACCATCTGAACTCTTTAAACGAACATGCGGATTATGCAAAGTGCATATGAACCTGCCATCATCAGATAGATGTTCGTAAATCTTTTTTAAAGCTGAATGTTGTTGAGAAACTGAAACTAATTCTGCAAAAGCATGAAACGGTATGAAAATTAAATCATACTTCTCATCTAAAGACATATCGCAAACATCAGTTTCAATAATGTTAACTGAAAGGTTCTTTCCTTGAAGTTTATGCTTGAAGACGTTTAACATTTCAACAGAACTATCTATGCAGGTTAGATTTACACCGGCTTCGATTAGTGGAATAGAAACTCGACCAGTTCCCGACATTAATTCTAAAACTTTCCCTGAAACTTTCTTTGCTTCTTCAAGAAAGAATTTAATATCAAAATCTACCAACACGTATGAATCGTAGTAGCGTGCGATTTTTTCATAATCGAGTGAAGGCATTGTCAACTCCTTTTTATTTACAAATTCTTTTTATAATTTGAATTTCAAGACGAAAACCCCTTCATACAAATAATTTTAATTCCATTGTCATTTGAAAATAACAAATAAATACTTCTTATTTCATACTTAAATAATAATTCCCAATATCATCAAGTTCATCATATGAGGATTTTTTATTTCTTCTAAAAGAATTAAATTTGTGTACTTATGTATTATTTCAAATATATACTATCCTTGTCATTATCTTCGGGAGTTCTATATGAGAACTATTAAAATTCTAATTATCTTATCAATTCTTTTAATTGCAGCTTCGATGTACAATTGTAAGAATGCTTCGGATGAATTCTATGAAAATGGTTTTAAAGAATATGAATCAGGAAATTATGAAAAGGCAATTGAATTTTTAACTAAAGCAATAGAATTAGATGCAAATTACGAGGATGCTTATTACTATCGAGGAAATGCTTTCATTGAAACAGAAAAATACGACGAAGCAATTTCAGATTACACAAAAACAATTGAATTAGACCCAGGTTATGAAGAGGCATATTACAACCGTGGTAATACATACGTAAAATTAGGTAAATATGACGAAGCGATAACAGACTATACAAAAGTTATCGAATTAAATCCTGAGGATGTTGACGCTCATTTCGGTCGTGGGAATACTTATTTTGTACTTGGAAATTTTAATAATGCAATAAAAGATTATTCTAAAACTATTGAACTTAACCCTAACTTTCCCGATGTTTACAATAACCGCGGACTTTCTTATCGTAGTCTGGAAGAATATGATAAAGCGGTTGATGACTTCACAAAAGCAATTGAATTAAGACCAGATGACGCCGCAGCTTATTATGACAGGGGTAACACTTACTTCTATATGAACATATTCGTTAAAGCAATTGACGACTACGATAAAGCTATAGAATTAAAGAATGATTTTGCTGATGCATATAACAATCGAGGAGTCACATTACGTAACCTAAAGAAATATGATAAAGCGGTTGATGACTTCACAAAAGCAATTGAATTGAAACCCGTTGATGCAGAAGCTTTTAACAATCGAGGTCTTACCTATCAATATTTAGAAAACTATGAGAAAGCATTATTAGATTTCACTGAAGCTTTAAAGTTAAAAAAAGATTTCACGGATGCATTTCTCAATCGCGGGATAACTTATCGTATCTTAAACAAGTTTGAAGAAGCCATTGAAAATTTATCAAAAGTACTTGAATTAAAACCTGAAAATGTTGAGGCATATAACAATCGGGGACTCACTTATCTCAATTTCGGTAAATATAATGATGCCTTAACAGATTTTACCAAAGCGATTGAATTAAATCCTGATGATGTTGAGGCATTTAGTAATAGGGGAAGAGCTTATTTCGAATTAGAAGAATTCGTTAAAGCAATACAAGATTATACTGTATCCATAAAATTAAAACCCGATGACGCAGATGCGTTTTATGGTAGAGGTCTTTCTTATCGTTATTTAAAAGAATATGAAGATGCAATTAAAGATTACTCAAAAGCCATAGAATTAAATCCGGATTTCGCGGATGCATATTACGGGCGCGCACTCTCCTACCGAAATTTAGAAAAATACGAAGAAGCTGTAAAAGATTACACAAAAGCAATTGAATTAAAACCTGATGATGCCGATACATATTACGGGCGAGGACTTACTTATAATTATTTAGGTAACTATTACTATTCAATTCAAGACTGGGAAAAGGCAATTGAACTTAATCCTCGTTTAAAAGGAGAATTAAGACTACGCATTAAAGAAGCAAAAGAGAAATTGGAATGATTTCGTTCAATCCATGACTTAAGTCGTGGGTTGGAAACTATACACCATCCCTAATTCCATACAAGCTAATAAACCTATCATACTCTTCCTTAAAAGATAATTTCTTATGACGATCGTTTTGATTTTGAATATACTTTAGTGTTCTATCTAAATTGAATTCACTTACAGAAAACGCTCCAAAGCCAGTCTGCTAAGAAAATATATTTTTTTGTGTTAACTCTCTTTGATTTATTTCATGGTATACATAACCTTTTTTTTGTTTCATCTAATAATTTCAAAATGCTAAATAATTAGAATTACATTTTGAGAATTATTGAATAGATAAAGAAAAATATTTACAATAATTTTACCTGTTATTACAAAACATAATTCTCTGTAAATGAAAAAATCATTTTTGCTCTCAATTACTTTATTTCTTTTATTGAGCATTTCCTGTTCTAACGATGAGGATGTAGGTAAGAAAATATTTAACCTTAATGTAAACGTTGGCATAGAAACGCTCGAACCCGTAATGTCAAATTCGACACAAACTATCTGGGCACTTTCTTTATGCATGGAGGGTTTAGTAACATTCGATAGTGAAAACAAAATAACTCCCCTATTAGCTAAGGACTGGATAATCTCGGAAGACGCTCTTACATACACATTTAACCTGAAAACAAATATAAAATACTATGACGATACATGTTTCACTGAGACTAGTGGACAAGGAAGAACTGTAACAGCACAGGATTTTAAATACTGTTTAGAACGTGTAAACAATCCTGATACAAAGTCGAGAGGACTGTGGGTTTTCAGAGATAAAATAAAGGGTGCTCCCGAGTTTATTAAAAGCAGGTCAGATGAATCGTATGGCGAGGTAAAAGATATAACAGGCATAAAAGCAATTAATGATTCGACTTTGCAGATTGAATTGATTGAACCATTCGCACCATTCCTTAGCCTGCTTACAATGTCATACGGATTTGTCTATCCGAGAGAAGCTGTAGAATATTATAAAGATGATTTTTTCAAACACCCCGTTGGAACGGGTCCATTTAAATTCGTTAAATGGGATATTGACAAAGAACTTATATTTGAAAAAAATAAAAACTACTGGGATAAAGATGCAGAAGGGATACAGTTACCATATTTAGACGGCGTAAGGTTCACTTTTACAAAATCACTCGAAACAGAATTCCTCGACTTTGTTCAGGATAAGTATGATTACCACAACCCTTCTTCTGAAACCTTTAGTCAAATAACTGATGATGAAGGAAATCTTTTAGAGTCAGAAAATAAATCTTATGAACTCATTAGGCAACCCTGGCTCAATACCGTTTACTTTATTATGATGCAATCTACAGAGTTACCTGGCGGAAAAAACAGTCCATTCGTAAATAATAAGAAACTCAGACAGGCTTTGAATTATGGAATTGATAGAAAAAAGATAGTTCGTTACGTTTTAAAGAACAGGGGCTTCCCTGCTGTGAACGGTCCGCTTCCAAAAGGAATGCCTGGTTATGATGAAAAAATCAAGGGTTATACATACAATAAAGCAATGGCAAAGCTGCTGCTTGTCGAAGCTGGGTACCCGGATGGAAATGGTCTATACCTTACTCTCGTGATAGGGAATGATGAAATACAAAAGGCAATTGCAATTGCAATTCAGGAGCAGATGAAAGAAATAGGAGTAAGCGTAAAACTTGAACAGCTAATGCAGGCAACCGTTCTTTCGAAGCAACAGGATGGTGAATTCACTTTTTCAAGAGCTAACTGGGGAGCAGATTATTTTGACCCGGAAAATTTCATGGCACTGTTCTACAGTAAAAACCTGGTTCCATTCGGTCCGAATAAAACCGGTTATGCAAATCTAAGGTTCGATGCCCTTTATGAAAAAGCAAACAAACTTACCAAATTTGAAGAAAGAAAAAAACTGTATGATGAAATGCAGAAAATAGTTATCGATGACGCTGCCTGGTTATTTATTTATTACAATCAGCAGGTATATTTACTTCATAAAAATATAGAGGGATTTTATCTTGATGGTTTGAATATCATCAAACTTAAATATACGAAGAAAAAATAAACATTATATGTATAACATCTTAATCATAATTCATGTTTTAGCTGCAACAATCTGGGTTGGAGGACATTTAATTCTTGCAATTGTCTTTCTTCCAAAAGCATTAAAGACAAAGGAAATCGAAACAATTCGAAGTTTCGAGGAAAAGTATGAATTGATAGGTATACCTGCATTAATTATACAGATCGCATCTGGTGTATGGATGTCCTTCATACGCATTCCAAATTTCTTAGACTGGTTTGATTTTTCTTATTTCGTACCGGTAAATATTTCCATCAAGTTAGTATTAATTATTATCACATTATTACTTGCACTAGATGCAAGACTTAGAATAATTCCAAAACTGAGTAAAGATAATATCACGCAGCTTGCTTACCATATTATTCCTGTGACAATTATTGCTGTGCTATTAACAATAATAGGAGTCAGTTTTAGGTTCGGAGGTTTATTTTAAGAAATACTTTTAGAAAACATAATTTCTTAAAAATGAATGCTAAAGAAATTCTAAACGAATTAAAACCGCTCGGCAAAGCAGAAAACGTTGAAGGTATGAGAAGATTTGGCATCTCATCTGATACTGCCTATGGTGTTCCCATTCCCGTCTTGAGAAATTATGCTAAAAAATTCAAGAACGATCATAAATTAGCTCTGGAATTATGGAAAATGAATGTACACGAAGGAAAACTTCTGGCTGCCTTTATCGACAACCCGGACGAAGTAACAGAAGAACAAATGCAAAGCTGGGTGAACGATTTTTATTCCTGGGACATTTGCGACCAGGTGTGTGGTAATGTTTTCGATAAAACTCCTCTCGCTTATGAAAAAGCAATCGAGTGGAGTAATGAGGAAAAAGAATTTGTAAGGAGGGCAGGATTTGTAATGATGGCTGTTTTAGCCGTTCACGATAAAAAAGCAACCAATGATAAGTTTGTACTATTCTTTCCTTTGATTGAAAAATATTCTTTTGATGAGAGAAACTTCGTAAAGAAAGCTGTTAACTGGGCGTTAAGACAGATAGGCAAACGAAATCTGCAGCTTAACGCAAAAGCTATTACATTAGCAAATAAGATTAAAAAGCTCAATAGTAATTCTGCAAAATGGATCGCTTCTGATGCACTCAGAGAGTTAAAAAGTGAAAAAGTAATTTATAGATTAAAATGTAAATAGAGAAAGCATTACAGACAGAAAAGAGAATATAATAAACAGAACTATTATTACTTTACTTCATACCGTAAATTTAATATCTTGATGTTTATCTATTAACCTAACTAAAGTATTACATGACATCTAAATTGGAATCGGTACACGACAAATATAAATTCAAAGCACTGAAAGTTTACTCCGAAAACGAGTGGCTATATAACAGCACGAAAAAATACAGAAAAGTATTTGAACAAGCGGAGATAACTTACATGGATGCAGAGTTTTCTTTGTACAATAAATTATTTGATGAAGAAGATTGGAAAATTACGGTATATCTAAAAGCTTTTGATAGCAAAGGTACAAAACTATGCGATTTGAAAGTAGAGCAGGATGTAAAGAATAAAGATAATATTGTTTACATACGGAAAAGCTGGGGAAACAAAAAACCGGGTTCATACTGGAAACGTGGAAGCTATAGATGGGAAGCATGGGTCGAAGACAATCTCGTCGCAACCGAACATTTTCATGTTGAAAACAAGGGTGTAGTTACCGAAACAAAAAACCCGTATATTAAATTACAATCATTGCGGCTTTATGAGGGACCTGATAAAGTAATTCCCGCTAATGAAAGAAAATACTTAAAGACATTCAAATCTGATACAACGAGGTTCATCTGGGTGGAGTTCACTGCCGAAAATCTTGTAAAAGATAAACAATCCTGGGCATGTGAAGTCTTTTTCAATTTCAGAACAGAAGCTGGAGAACATAAAGGCAAGGACGACAAGCTTATCTTTGTGAAACCAACAAGTAAAACATTCAAGATAACCGGTGGCTGGGGAAACGATTCTGGTAATAGCTGGTATGTTGGGAAATATTACCTCGAAGTATCTTTCATGGATACTATGCTTGCAAGGCTCCCATTCTACGTAGGAGATAAAGAAGAAGAAGCAACTGATGAAGATTACAATGAAAGTATTTCCACACAACAAGTAATACCGTCCGAAGAAAGTAAAGAATTAACCGAAAAGAATTACAAAGAAGCCGTAAAAGAACTCAATGAAATGATAGGTCTTGAAGAGATTAAAGAAAGAATCAAAGAATACACTGATTATATTAAATTCCTGAAGCTAAGAAAAGAAAAGGGTTTGGATGATGACAAAAAATTAAATTTACACGCAGTATTTACTGGCAACCCCGGAACAGGTAAAACGACCGTTGCAAGATTGCTTGGAAAAATATACAAACAAATAGGGTTACTATCAAAGGGACATGTCCACGAAGTTGACCGTGAAATTCTCGTCGGTAAATATATAGGTCATACTGCTCCTAAGGTTAAAAAAGCTATCGATAAAGCCCGCGGAGGAATATTGTTCATCGACGAAGCATACTCTCTTGCAAGACTGGAGGATGACAGTAAAGATTTCGGTAGAGAAGTCATAGAAATTATTGTAAAGGAAATGTCGGATGGGAAAGGCGACCTTGCAATTATTGTTGCAGGATATCCGGCGGAAATGAATACATTCCTCGAATCCAATCCTGGTATAAAATCAAGGTTTTCGATGCATTATAATTTCCCCGATTATACTCCACAAGAATTACAGAAAATTGGTGAATACTATTCGAAAAAAAGTAATATAGTTTTAGATGCAGATTCAAAAAAATATTTGTACGAAGAAATAGTAGAAGCCTACAGGAACAGGGACAGGACATTCGGTAATGCAAGGTTTGTGATCTCTGTAATAGGCGAAGCTAAAATGAAAATGGGAATAAGATTGATGAAAGAGTCTAAGCTCGATACTTTATCTAACGAAGAGCTCTCAACAGTAAAACTCGAAGACATTGAGAATGTTTTTAAAGGTAGGGGTAAGAAAGTTGCTGAGATACCTGTAGATGAAGACCTGTTAAAGGATTCGCTTCTTAGATTACACATGCTCATCGGGCTTGAAGAAATTAAAGCCGAGATAGACGAGATTATAAAGCTTGTTAGGTATTACAGGGAGATAGGGAAAGACGTCAGGGAAGTATTTTCATTGCACGCAGTCTTTACGGGAAATCCCGGTACAGGCAAGACAACCGTCGCAAGACTCATGGCTGATATTTACAAAGCACTGGGAATAATAGAGCGTGGTCATCTTGTTGAATGCGACAGGCAGCAGTTAGTCGGTGGTTATGTAGGTCGGACAGCAATTAAAACTGCACAGATGCTCGATAAGGCAATGGGCGGTGTACTATTTATTGACGAAGCTTATGCATTAACACAGGGCGGGGAAAATGATTTCGGCAAGGAGGCAATCGAGACAATTCTAAAAACTATGGAAGACAGACGCGGTGAATTCATCGTGATAACGGCAGGATATCCCGATAATATGAAGCACTTTCTCGAATCGAACCCCGGGCTTAAGTCAAGATTCGATAAATTTTTTGAATTCAAAGATTTTAGCGTAGATGAGTTGCTCCAGATTGCTGAAATAATGTTCGGTGAAGAGGATTTGAAACTCGATAAAGAAGCTTCAGAACATCTTCACGCATATTTAAAAATTCTCGATTCAAAGAGAGATAAATTCTTCGGGAATGCACGAGAGGTCAGAAGGATAGTCGAAGAAGCTGCAAAAAATCACCACCTGAGGATTATAGACCTACCGAAAAAAGAAAGGAAAGGAAAAAATTTAAAGACTGTCACAATAGACGATGTCGCAGAGTTTAAACTCGATAAAGGACAGAAAAAGCCGAAGTTGGGGTTTAGTGTAAAATCTGATTCTTAGAGACGCAAAATTCACCCTGTAGCATTCCCCCTTAATTGACACTAATTCACAAAGTCCTCTTTGGTAGCGCAACTCCATTTCACACCTACACCTCGTTCCAACGTTTTACGTTGGAATGTATTGAGAACGCTTTGCGTTTATTCTGATTCGTAGAGACGCAAAATATTGCGTCTCTACTTTAATTATTTTCTCCGATGCTAATATAGCCAACCTCGAAATCGTAGTTCCTTTGAAAAAAAGGGCGACATATCATTTTATTAATAACATCTTCTTAACTGCAACAATGCTTTCAGTCTCTCCGTAGGAGTCCTTTGTGACCATACTGTAGAAATAAACACCGCTCACATTATGCGTCCCGTCTCCTGAAGAGGAAGACCAATCAACCGTATAGCTTCCTGCATTTAATTCCTCATTTACAATGACGGCAACTTCTTTTCCGAGAATATCATAAATTACCAGCTTAACGTTTGATGTCTTCTGAATTTTGAATTCTATAGTTGTAGATGGATTGAAGGGGTTTGGATAATTTTGTTTAAGAGAATATTCTACCGGTTTTTCCGAATTTATTTTCTTAACATCCATGATTCCTCCCGTCGTCGTATGCAATATTGTACCGTACGAACCTACAGCCCATCCATATTGCGAAGTCGTAAAAAATACAGAATTCAAATTATTGGTTATACCGCTCCCCTGTGATTTCCAGGTCATTCCCCCGTCCGTAGTTTGTAATATTTTACCACCATCTCCAACTACCCATCCTTCATTCGTATTTTTAAAATCAACAGACGAGAGTTTAGTATTCGTACCGCTGTTTTGCATAGTCCAGTTAAGCCCTCCGTTAGTCGACCTGACAATCGTGCCTGTGTCCCCAACTGCCCATCCCAGTCCCATTTCAGGAAAGCTTACACTATATAAATTTTTATCAATTAAATACGGTATAGATGTCCAGTTCATGCCTGCATTAATAGTCTTTAATATGATACTTATATGCATACCGCCGCCCACTGCATAACCGGTAAACGAAGCACCCGAATAAGGGAAAAACACTGAATAGAGTGTACCTGGCAGTGTTTGAACCTGCACCTCCCAGGTGCTGCCACCGTCTGTTGTACGCATTTTCAAGCGTGAATCCCCGACCACGTATCCCCTGTTTATATCCGTAAAGACAACAGAATACAGATCAAAAGTTACACCGCTCGTTAATGTAAACCAGTTGACACCACCACTGGTTGTCTTTTTAATTGTTCCTCCCTCTCCAACAATCCACCCGGTATTCAGGTCAATGAAAAATACCGAATGTAAGTCACCTGCTGCACCAGCATTCTGCTCTGTCCAGTTGGCTCCGCCGTCTGCAGTAGTTATCACAGTATTACTGTCTCCTACAGCCCATCCTACGTTAAGACAGGAGAAAAACACTGCATTTAGATCATTGCTTGTTCCGCTACTTTGCGTATACCAACCTGATTGTGCAAGAAGACCTTGAGCATATAATAAGATTAGTACAATTAAAATAATCTTCAATTCTTTCATGATTTCTTTTTCCTTTTAATAGTGTCCCCAAGTTGCACTTGAGAACAAGATAACTACTTTCAAAATTTGTTATCGTTCCCAAATTGCATTTGGGAACGCAATTGCTTTAGAAGCTCTGCTTCGATTCAAATTATCCTGTCTATTTTAATCATCGAATGTTCATCTAAAATATAATTTCTTGCTGACGAGTATAACCAATCTTCAGGATTTGTAACAAGACCACGTTTTACAGGATTATAATGAATATATTCAATTTTTTGTTTTAGCATTTTCTCATTCTGTATTTGCTCTGGATGGAAACCTTCCTGCCAGATTTGGAAATCACTATCTATTTTATATTTTTTCTTATAATAAGCTAATTGATTAAGCAGCCATTCTTTATTATCTTTCTTCAATAAATTAATTATTTGTTTCGCAGAATGCCTTTTTATAGATTGAATGACTTTAGTTAATTCGGGTGCTTTTGCAATTAAATGATAATGATTATCTAAAATAACATATGCATATAATTCGAGGTCTTTATTTTCCTGGCAATATTTAAGTGAATCAATGATAGCTATAAAATATTCTGTATTTATGAAAACAGGTATCCATTCAATTATTGTGTTGGTCATGAAAAAGATATTTCCTTCTTCAATAATTTTGTAGCGTGTTCTCATTGTTATTTATTAAGGCAAAAGAAGTAAAACTTCTTCAGCAACTGTGTTCCCAAGTACAACTTGGGAACAAGTAATAAAACTTTCATAATCTATAATTAAAAGTTCTTGCCAAATTTTATTACATCAAAATTATACTTTTGTCTTATCTCATCCATTTTTTCAGATACAATTTCAAACCTGTCATCATCGAAGAAAATACTTTCCTGTATTGAATCATCCTCCCTCAATTCAGAAAATTTTACTCCTAGCAGTCTTATCTTTTTTCCATTTGCTAAGAGTTTACTCAATAAAATCAGAGCATCATCATAAAAACCCTGCTCTAAGCAGGAATACTTTTTCCTCGTAAAAGCTGTTTGATTCACTTTAAAATCATAATACTTTACCTTAACCGTCAAGGTCTTTCCTTTCAGCTTATGTTTCCTTAACCTTGTACAGGCTCTCTCCAACAGCGAGTACAACTCCTTTTTAAGAAAATCCATGTCGTTAGTATCTTCATAAAACGTATGCTCGTGCGATAAAGATTTCCTCTCATCCCCATCTGAATGTACTTCCCTATCGTCTTCACCTTTAGCAACTCTCATTAAATAATCTGTATGCATATGAATTTCTTTGTCATAAAAAGATTTGTCAAAATTAAGTATATCCTCGATTAAATTTATGCCATATTTTTTTAAAACAGTCTGCATCGATTTACCGACTCCCGGGATTACTTCTATAGGAAGCTTACTCAAAAAATCTTTTTCTTTTCCGAACGGGACTAATGTAACACCATCTGGCTTATTTAAATCAGAAGCGATCTTAGCACATACTTTATTTGATGCAATTCCAATCGAACAGGTTATATGTAAGGTTTTCTTTACATCGTTCTTTATTTTCAAAGCTAAATTTTTATAATCTCCTTTATAATCATAAAGAACCTCCGAAACATCGAGATAAGCTTCGTCTATACTGACCTGTTGTATTAAAGGTGTGTACTTTTGAAGGATTTTCAAAACCCTTTTTGAATAAGCAGAATATAAACCTCTTGTGCTTCTTATGAAATTAGCTTCAGGAACAAGCTGAAGAGCTTTTGAGAGCGGCATCGCAGTTCGAACACCCTTAGCCCTTGCTAGATAATTTGGACATGAAACAATTCCCTGTTTGGAAGTTTTAGTACCGCCAACAACAAGAGGTTTACTTTTTAAGGAGGGATTTAATGCTTCTTCACAGGACGCAAAGAATGCATCCATATCCACGTGAAATATGATGCGTTCTTTCATAAATTTATATCCCTACATTTTTACCTGCGAGAAGTTGTATAAAATTAATTAAAGATTCACTGACTTTTTTTTAATCCAAAATAGAAAGCTTCTTCCGGGCAATCTTCCAAACAAGAACCGCAAATATGACAGTCAGAAATAATCTTTTTACCATCGACAAGGTCACCTACAGTATTGCATGGTGATATCGTTTTACAAATATCACAATGAGTACATTTATTCATCTCCAACCTTATCTTTAATATCGGAAGTCGTTCAATAATCCAGGTAACAAGACCTATCGGACAAATAAAATAACAAAATGGTCTAAACGATAAAAAACTTGCGATGAGTATTACCCCGATGACAAATATAAAAAGAATTAAATCAGTTAAAGGTATAGCAAAATACCAATGAAAGAGTTCGAACAGACTAAGGTAACCATATATATTGAAACCAATTGTAAAAAGTAATACGAAGAATAAGACAAAAATAGAAATCCTTATTGTGTTAGATACTACAAAAGGGACCTTCTTCCTTTTAATTTTCTTAAAAGCAGGAACTTTATAAAATAACTCCTGCAAGGCTCCGGCAGGGCAGATTGTTCCGCAAAAACCCTTAGCACTAATCAATGAGAGAACTCCAATAAAAATAATTGCGGCTACGAATGGAGTTCTTAAACCAAATATAAATGGTTTAGTTATTACACAAACCGGTGATGGATGTAAACCGAAACCTGATGAGAACGGCATCACTTGTTGAAACAATGCAAACACAGCGAAAAGAAAGAATGCAATTATTAAAAAAGTAATACGCATTGTGTTATCCAGTTTTTTTGCCCAAATCAATCCTATACCAATTAAAGCTATTACAAAACCTACAATATATTTTGAAGTAAGAAGCAGGTCGAAAACTGTTTTTGCTCTTTTCATATTCTGACCATCATCCGCAAATACCAATAAGGGAAGGATTAATATAATTAAGGATAGAAAAATCTTTATCTTGTTGTTCATATTATTCTCAAATACTTCTATTAATTTTAAATATACAAAACTACCATGAAGGAAAGACCAAAACAATTTAGAAAGTACAAATACATTCTAAATTTCATTTTAGAAATCTCAAAACAAATAAAAAAGGAATGAATATATTCCATTCCTTTACCAAATTATATATTTAAATTACTTTTAAAAGCTTAACGCTTTCCCGTAACCCCTTCTATCCGAATGCCCTATTACGTTACTATCTTCTAAGAACATAATTCCATTCACTCTTCCGAAATCGTTGATGTATCGAATATTATATCCCATATTTAAAAGTCTTTCTTCGGAAATATCATCTAACAATGTATTTTCAACCTGTATTTCATCAGGATACCATTGGTGATGAAACCTGGGCATATCGATGGCAGTCTTTAAATCCATATCAAAATCTATAACATTTACAATAGTCTGCAAAACAGTAGTAATAATTCTTCCTCCACCCGGAGAACCAACAACCAAAAAAGGTTTATTATTATTCAAAACGATTGTTGGTGTCATAGAACTAAGCATTCTTTTTTTAGGCTCGATTGAATTTGCTTCACTACCGAGAAGTCCATAAATATTTGGAACTCCCGGCTTTGATACAAAATCATCCATCTCGTTATTAAGAAAAAAACCAGTCCCGTCAATAATTACTTTACTTCCAAAACTCGAATTCAAAGTTGTTGTAACCGATACAACATTTCCATTTTTATCCGAAACAGAATAATGGGTTGTTTGATCGCTTTCTTTCTGATAAATATTTCCGGGTTGAATCTGAATACTCATAGTTGCATAATTCTCATTATAATCATTCATTCTTTCCTTTGCATATTGCTTTGAGATTAGTTTTTCGATTGGTACATTTACAAAATCCATGTCACCCATGTATTCGCTCCGGTCTGCATAAACTCTTCTCATCGCCTCTGTCATCAATTGAATGTTTTCAACACTGCCATAACCTTTTGACCTTACGTCATAATTCTCTAAAATATTTAATAAATAAATCAAACAAATACCTCCACTGCTTGGAGGACCCATCGAGATAATATCATAACCTCTGTATGTTCCCGAAATGACATTTCTTTCGGCTGGAGCATATTCACGCAAATCGTTATAACAGATTATACCCCCCTTTCTCAACATTTCCTGTACGATTAAATCAGCTACCCATCCTTTGTAAAATCCATCTCTTCCTTTAATCATTATTTCTTTTAAAGTATTAGCAAGATCTGTTTGAATCAAAAGATCACCCTCTTTAAAATCTCTATTAAATATTTTTGAAGTACCATCGAATTCTACAAATTCATCTTGATAATTATTCAGCAACGATGCAAATCTCTTATTAATTTTGAATCCCTTCCCTGCATATTCTATCGCATATTTCATTACTTCATCCCGACTCATAGTACCGTATTTCTCAAGGGCATACAACATACCTGCCACTGAACCCGGAACGCCTGACGCAAGATAACCAAAAGTACTAAGCCCCTCGACAACATTATTAGAATCATCGAGGTACATATCTTTGGTTGATACTAATGGAGCTCTTTCACGATAATCAATGGATGTATTTCTGCCATCAATGAAATGAATTACCATAAAACCCCCTCCTCCAATATTACCAGCTTGAGGATAGACGACCGCCAATGTAAATCCAACACCAACAGCAGCATCAATAGCGTTACCACCATTTTTCATGATTTCAATACCAACTTGCGATGCTAATTCCTGAGCAGAACTTACAACTCCATTTTTATAAATAAAATCCTGAGAATTGCAATTCGTAATAAAAACTAATAGAAGAATAAATAAAAAGAGTGGTTTTTTAAAATTCATATTAGAATCTGTAAAAATTACCTGACTGATATAACATTTTACTTAATATTAAACAAAATCGATGGTTGAATTATTTTTTTATCTTAGCTATAACCGGTGGAAGTCTTTTAAATTCATTCTTCGAGATCATATCATTTACATGCTGCATAAAAGACATATCAAATCCTGCTTTTATTAATTCTGCAACAGATTTTTTTTCATCTAACATTTGATATAAATAATTATCGATATCTTCATACGAATATCCCAGCTCGCCCTCGTCTGTTTGACCAATCCATAGATCAGCAGATGGCTTTTTATTAATTATTTCATTAGGCACACCCATGTATCGGGCTAATTCTCTTAACTGAGTTTTGTAAAGATCCCCGACAGGATTTATTGCACATGCAGAATCTCCGAACAATGTAGTATAACCTAATAAGATTTCTGTTTTATTTCCTGTACCTATAACCAGAGCATTTTCCCTTGCAGATTCATCATAAAGAATTATCATCCTTACTCGAGCCATTACATTACCTTTTCTAATATCTGACATATCTTTGTTCTCTTCTTTATTAAGATAAGTATCAACCATTTCGGTTATCTCAATAGTTTTAGACCTAATGTTTAGATTTTCAACAATCCGGGTGGCATCTTCTATGCTATCCCTACTACTTGTCTTATATGGCATTAATACAGCTAATATGTTATCACTTCCGAGCGCTTTTGCAGTTAAGTAGGCTGATGTAGCAGAATCAATACCGCCTGAAAGTCCGATTACACCTTTCTTAATCCCAATTTTATTAGTTTCATTTCTAATAAAATCAACCAGATTCTTTTCGACTATTTCATTGTATAATTTCATAGTGAAATAATTATATAAAAAAAGCCGACCCTAAAAGAGGACCGGCTTATTTGACTTTTCAATAATTTACTACTTTGAAACTTGATAAACAATTTTTCGAATTGTATCAAATTGTAAATATGGAAATAGTTCCTGAATCTTGTCAATTGCTTCACCTGCACTCATTTCTCTACGCATATCTTTATACATTTGTCTTATCTTATAGTCTCTGATGGCTTTTTCATCTAACAGTTTGTATTTCTTTAGAGTGTTAAAAACCTCATCATTTATAAGTTCACTCAAGGGATTATCAGCTTTAGATTTTGTTTTTGTTGTTGGTTTCAAAATAATTCTCCTTTAATTAAAAAATAATAATAATCTTTTCTTTGTAATGCAGTAAATTATTATTAAATAAGCATCCTTTTTTAAATTTATGATTATATCTCCTATATACAAAAATAACTCATAAACTATAGAAAAGTCAAGTTTTTCTGAGACAAAATGTAATATACTTAATAAATTACTTTAAGTCAAATTTAAATTATCTTTAAAGTCATTTCCTATCTAATTGAAACTTCAAGTACAAAAATTTAGTTCCAAATTTTATATATGATTTTATCATTCAGGTTTTTCTTAGAAAACTC
>CAYYJH010000017.1:0-38160 GCA_964472195.1 uncultured Ignavibacteriaceae bacterium
ATAGTGAGAGTTTATGATTGGCTATTGGGGAGGAATTGGATTAGTAGTATTTGTCCACACATTGTGTCTTGACAAATAAAAAAGCTACCCTTTTGGAAAGTTTAAGGGTATTACTCAGTCTTATTTTTTATTTATTTTGGACGGATGTGGTTTTTTTATTCATTTTTCAGTTATTCTCTTTTATTTACTTCATTTTTATACTAAGTTTCTTTCTATGAAATTTAATATAATCCAGGTTGTCAGTATTTTCGCTATCTTCCAATCCCTCTTTATGTGTTTTTACTTTCTTACGCTTAAAAAAGGTGACCGTCAAATAAATTTATTATTGTCTTTACTCTTATTTTGCTTTGCCATTTTAATAACCATTTCCCTTTCTTTAACCGAAGGTCTTGAGCTTGCACTGATAAAATATCACAAAACAATTTTTCTTATACGCCAGATAGCCTTTTTAATCGGTCCATTGTTATACTGGTTTGTTCACCGGTCATTGGATTCGAATTACAGATTAAACATTCAATCTATATGGCATTTATTACCTTTCATAATTTCAATTCTTTATAACGGAATAATAATAGCTCCACTTCCAGAATTTATCTTCTGGTTGTCAAATCTAAGAATGATAAATACTATTCTGATCTTGATCCACCTGCTCATCTATGTTATTGTTTCAATCTCATTCATTATTAGAAATAAAAGGTCTCTGAAATTTACACTGAATAGTTCACCCAAATCTATTCTATCATTACTGTCACTAGTTATATGCGGAACGGTCATCATTTGGTTGATGGAACTTAATTCGCTGGTCATACTCAGTATATTAAAGTACTTCAAATATTGCCCAAACATGACTGCTCTTTACTCCGCTAGTACTTTCATGTTTCTTAACTCAATCGTCTTATTTGTTTTGCAAAAATCTGGATTGTTTACAAAGAATAAAAAATATGAAAAGTCTCGTTTAAATATTTCAGGAAAAGTAGTATATCAAAAAAAACTTGTTGAATATATGGAAAAACATAAACCTTACAGAGATGCTTCACTGACATTAACTGATTTATCAAAACGATTATCCATTACAATGTGCTATTTATCTCAAGTGATAAATGAATCATTTAATCAAAACTTTAATGATTTTATTAATGGTTACCGTATAAAAGAAAGCCAACATCTCTTATTGGATCATTCAAATGGTAAAATGACTGTTCTGGAAATTGCTTATAAAGTCGGATTCAATTCAAAATCTGCTTTTAATAAAGCTTTTAAAAAACATACCGGTATGACCCCGAAAGAGTATAAAAAAACAAATTCCACACATTATTAGCTACAAAATATTTTTTAATATAACGTACTAATCTTTATATCAAGTCGATTTATTTCTATCCTTTTCATATATTAATAAAGTTAATGTAAATAATTAAATCAAATTAATTTCTTAATTATGGAGGTAGATCATGAAAAATCAGTTATATTTAATTGCTGTAATAATCTTTCTTGTGGTAATTATTCCTGAGAGATGCTTTTCACAAGTAATTCCGAATGGACCATATTTTGGACAAACTCCACCTGATTCAATTCCCGAAGTATTTGCTCCCGGTATTATTTCAGTTACAAACAGATTTGAATATTGTATTGGCTTCTCACCTGATGGTAAGGAATGTGCTTTTGGAGTTACTAATTCCTTTTGGTCAGACTGTAATATGTATTATACAAAACAAGATAGCAGCGGGAGTTGGTCTCCAATATCTTTGGCATATTTCCAGGGTAATGGCGATGGTTGGATGCCATTTTTTACATACGATAGCTTAAAATTCTTCTTTTCTTCAAGCAGATTAACAAATCCTATGACTGCCAACATTTGGAAGTGTGAAAAAACTGATAGTGTATGGAGTAATCCTGTAAAATTAGGAAGTCCTGTTAATTCATCAACTCATGAATGGCGACCAAATACAACAATTGACGAAACACTTTATTTTGTTTCGCAACGAAGTGGCGGTTTAGGTAGTGCAGATATTTATAGATCAGTACTCATAGATAGTGTATATTTGACAGTTGAGAATATTGGAACGCCGGTCAACTCATCATCGTTAGAAGGGACTCCATTTATATCACCTGATGAAGATTATTTGATATTTGAATCATGGAAACCAGGTGGTTATGGTCAAGGTGATTTATATATTAGCTTTTTTAAAGATAGCAGTTGGACCGTACCTGTCAATATGGGACCGACAATTAATACGAACTACATTGAAGATGGGGCTTATGTCTCTCCTGATGGAGAATACCTTTTTTTTAATCGAAGACAAAATTATGTAACAAGTGAAGCAACAGATATCTATTGGGTTGATGCAAATATAATTGAAAAATTAAGACCCGTATCTATTAATCCAATCGCTAAAGTAATTCCGAGGGAGTATAGACTATTACAGAATTATCCAAATCCTTTCAATCCTTCAACATTAATCAGGTTTGATATTCCTAGATTATCAAATGTTAAGATTAGTGTATATGACGTCCTTGGACAAGAAGTTGTCACTCTTGCGAACGAAAAACTAAGTGCAGGAAGTTATGAAATTGATTGGGATGCATCTGGTTATACAAGCGGAGTATATTTTTATGAATTGATTGCAAATGAGTTTGTTGATATGAAAAAGATGGTTCTTCTGAAATAACGACATTTGTCGTCCCAGAAAGAGAAAATATCTATATATTTAAATAAAAATAGGACGACAATGAAGAAATCAGAAACACAAAAGAAGTTTTTAAGAGACCAAAACAAAACGAAAGAGGGAGAGTTCTTGTATGAACTCCGAACCTGATACGAACTTTCTCCCAAAGTTAGTGAATCAATACAAAGTTTTGGTGTTGCATGTTCATTTGTAGTTGCTTCGTTACCACAATAATAACAAACTTTCTTTTTCTTTTTCATTATTACTTGTATTTTCAATATACTCATCCGCACTCACATTCTCCCCTTAAAAAATCTCCCCCGCCCTTGAGCTAAAAGGGGGAAGGGGAGTTGTCAATTTTTAATTTACAATGAATTCTCAATTTACAATTTTCAAGTAATGAGTAATTGTCCCGAAGGGATGCCTTTGGCACAAATTGAGTTTTAAAAATTGATTACAAATTGTAAAATTGTCCCAAAGGTACTCCTTCGGAGCAAAATTAAAAAATTGCTCTTCATCTCTTACACTATCGTCACTCTATAGCTCACATCTGTATCGGGGCTTAGGTTCGTTACGTTCAGGTACATGTCAGCCGGGTTGCCAAGGTCGGAGGCTGAAACTGTAGTGCTTCCCCCAGCAAATACCTGCATGCCAGATGCACACGCTGTAACCTCGTCTGTTGTAATACAGAACATAAGGTTAGTTGTGCCTGTGCTTTTGTTATAAATAGTTGTATAGCTACAATAAAGTAAGTCACGTAGTATGGGCACTCTTCTTACATAATTTTCATGCATCAGCCTACAGACAAGTACTAAAATGAAAGTTAAATTTGAATTAGGATAAATATTCTCTAAAAACAAAAAATCGAAAGGATTTAAAAATGAAAGACCTAAAAAAAAACTCTGTTGCTGCCACAATTATCCTAAAGAGTATTTTAACATTAACTTTCATCTTAGGATTAAATTTTGGAGCATTAGCTCAAAGTAACATTACGATAGGAACAGGAACTAAAGGTTCTGAAAAGTCACCAATGAATAGACAACACAATTACTCAACACACGAAATTATCTACCTATCATCAGAAATCGGAAGCAATTATTATTTTACAAAACTTGCATTCTACAAAAAAGATGGTACGAACATCGAGGATATTGAAAATGTTTCTATTTACATGAAACACACAACAGAATCAACTATATCAGATGGAAGTTACAGCTTTGCCGGTTATACACAAGTTTACAGCGGTAACTTTCCAAACGATTCAACAAGCGGATGGATGGAAGTAACTTTAGACCAGGCTTTCTTATACAATGGTATTGAAAACCTTCAACTGCTTATAATAAAAGGTTACCAATCCAAAATTCAGCACATGCCAAAATGGAGTTACACAGACATGAGTGAATACATGACAAGAAATGAAAAAGATGACCAGATGCAGCCAACCTATTTAAGAAAGGAAAAAAAACGACCTAACATCAGATTGGAGTGTGATAATCCATCACAGTTATGGGTAGAGATTGGAACGGGCATCGAAGGATCCGAAATATCTCCTCTCAACAGAAAATATAATTATTCTACTCATGAACTTATTTATACTCATTCCGAAATTGGACGTGGTTATCACTTAACAAAGCTTGCTTTTCACAAGAAAGAAGGTGCTAATGTTGAAGATATCGAGAATGTAACAATTTATTTTAAACTTGATACATCATCGACCTTTACTGATGGTAATTATAGTCTTGATGGTTATACACAAGTTTATAGCGGGGTATTTACAAACAACGCAATAAGCGGATGGATGGAAATATCATTACAGACACCTTTCTCATTCCACGGGGATGATAATAACCTCCATATATTAATTATAAAAGGTTACCAGTCTAAAGTCACACACGAACCCGAATGGACATTTACAGATTTGGGTGAATACAGGGCACGAAACGGAAAAGATAATAATTCACAACCAACATTGCTAACAGCAAATACTGAAAGACCGAATGTAAGATTAATTTATGATTATACAAATCCGGTTGAGCTCACATCATTCATTGGATTCGTAAATAACAGAGATGTCACTTTGAAATGGTCAACTGCCATCGAAATAAACAATGCCGGATTTGAAATAGAAAAGAAATCTGCTAATGGCTCATCTTCCTGGAAAAAAATTGGATTTGTAAAAGGAAACGGTACTACTAATGAACCAAAGAATTATTCATTTGTAGATAAAAAACTCGAAACAGGAAAGTACAATTATAGACTAAAGCAAATTGATTTCAACAATACAAGCATGCTTTATGATCTTACAAACACACTTGAGATAGGAGTTCCTAAGAAACCTGATCTATCACAGAATTACCCGAATCCATTCAATCCTGTCACAAAGATAGATTATAATTTACCTTATGATTGTAATGTTATTTTGAAATTATACGACATCACGGGAAGAGAAATTGTCACGCTGGTAGACAAAACAGAGACAGCTGGATATTATACTGTACAGTTTGATGCAAGTAAACTCTCGAGTGGTACATATTTCTATAGAATAAAAACGAATGATGGGCAGAATAATTATGAAATGACAAAGAGAATGTTACTAATAAAATAATTCTATTATTTAATAAGTAATCAGCCTTTAGCGGATTGCTGATAAAATAAGTTTATCACTATTTAGTAGTCAACATAATCCTTGCACTCGCTTGTGTTGTGCAGTGATAGTAAAGCGATTACTTATGAAATCAATTAATTGAAAATTAAATTTAACAGTTTTATTTTCCTGCTATAATTATAAAATTTCATTTTATGTGGAAGTTTTAAATATATACATACTTTCAAATCCTTTCAAAGTAATACTTCAGCCTCATTATACTCTTCGCATATTATTAACAAGAAGAATGTAATCGTAAAAGTAAAATAACTATGATGTATCTGATTACATAGTGTCAGTACATTTCTTACGCAAGTTTCATACATCAGCCTACAGACATCTAAAAAGAAAAACATTATTTTTGTATAGAATGTTCATCAAACTGAAAAAGAAAGTGTAAAATGAAATCTCAAAAATTCACAAAAAGTAAATAATCAAATTATAATATTTCTTGTGTAGCTATCTTATGTATATTATCTCTTACTTTAATTGCAGGATTCTTGGTTTAAAATTTATTTCAATATCTTTCAATTTGTTTCCATTAATTAACTTCTATAAGGTTTTTTGAAATGTATACCCAATCAATACAAAAAGTTAGATTTTTAAATTTCGGTTTATTGGATTCCGTAGTTATGTATGTTCTAACCATTACTTTATTAATAGCACTTATTTGATTTAGAGGTACTAATCTAATTAATTATCGGATTAGTAATGTAAACATTTTTAAAATATGATCAATTCAGATATGAATGTTTTAGTTAAAACTAAAGATTAAGAAATATTATTATTACATTCAACCTAACAACTGTTTAATTTTAAGAAAGGAGCTATTATAAATTAGTGTTAAGTTGAATTATTTTACACCTTCATAATACACTTCAAATACCCTACGCTGAAAATAAAAACAGGTGACTCTAAGGATCACCTGTTTTTTTGTGTCAAAAAATTTTCTAAGTTTCAGATATAATTTAGAAACATTGAAAAGGTGGAGTGTGATTGTAAATATGAAAATATTTGTTCAAGACATTGCAACCTCCTATCAAGCTTGTGAAAAGAGTTTTGAAGACTCTTTATTTACACAGTATAACCGTTTAAAACTTAGATTGAAAATTTTGTTAAAATTATAGTAGTACAATAACTAAATGAAAAATTTATTTTAGTTTTTTTACTACTATTTTAAAATTTTATCTTCACTTATTTCAATCGCAAAAGTTGTACACTTTTGCAAACAATCCTTTCACTCTTTATTTTAGAAGCCTTCATACTCTTATATAATTACTTGTTTTAACCGCTTTTTAATTCCTTTTATCGTACAAAGAAAATTACTACATTATTCTGATCAATTTTGTAGGACTCGTTCCTACGCTTTGTTAGCTAAAACATTTTTGTTTTTGTAGGACAAAACGGAAGTTTAGTGTAAGATTTTGGTATTGACAAATGGAAGTAATGTTATTAAATTTAGTCTAAGTAAAATTACTATATTTATAATTAAAAAACAGTAATACTACTACAACAAAATTTTTTCAGCAACTAATCCATTTATCATGAAAAAACTAATATCTTTATTTATTCTTACATTATTCATTGGAATAAATCACGGAGCAATTGCCCAGTCCTATGTAACAATCGGTACAGGTACTTCTTCTTCAGAAATAGCTCCATTGAATAGATATTATAATTATTCAACACACGAGGTAATATATCTACAGTCGGAGCTTGGTACAGCTAAAACTTTCATAAAGATAGCATACGATAAAGCCTCTGGATCAAACACACAGGGAATTCAAAATGTAACAATTTATATGAAGCATACCACTACTTCTACACTTTCAAATGGTTCATATAGTCTGACAGGATATACACAAGTATTTAATGGTACATTCACAAACAACGCTACAAGCGGTTGGATGGAAATAGCACTGGATAATTCATTTTCTTACAATGGAACAGATAATCTCCAGATTTTAATAATCAAAGGATATCAATCCTGGTCACGTTATCGACCAAGATGGAAATACACAACTCTTAGCAGTTATAGGACAAGAAATGGTTATTCAGATTCTCAGCAACCAACTTATCTTTCTAGAACGAAACGCAGACCAAATGTTAGATTAGAATATGGAAATTTACCGGATCCATTTAATGGAATCGTTAATATCGGTCTGTCAATGTTTAACTTAGTAACAGGTAGAAATCTTATACAAAAGGAACTCACAAGAACTGTTTACAATTATATACCTGTACAAACGGATAACACGTTGTCTAAAACACAAAAGGAAAGTGAATTTGTAGATTTTCCATACGACGATGACGTAAGCTATAGAAAAGTAGCAACAACAGAAGTTTATTATGAACTTTATGAGAATGGTATTCGATATGATGGTCCTTTATATGCACCTATAACAGAAGAGCAAAAAATTCAGTATGGAATCGGAGATGCCACTGGAGTATATGCAACAATTACGGCGGCTTTGAGTGATTTGAAACAGGTTGGAGTAAGCGGTCCGACAACTTTGACATTACTCGATCAAAATTATCCGACTGAGACTTTTCCACTTGAAGTACAAGTCAATAACAATCTTCCTACATCAACAAATACAATAACACTGAGACCTGCAACAAATGTACAAGTGACTATTTCGGGCACAGCAAATTCAAATGCACTTATAAAGGTTATCGATCTCAGTCATTTTACAATTGACGGTTCAGCATCGACACCAGGTTCTGAGAGTTTAACCATACAAAACACTTCAACTTCTTATCCAACTGTTGTAAGTTTCGGCTCAACAGGAACGACTCCGTTTAATAATGCTGCATTAAAGAATTGCACAATTGTTAATGGTTCAACATCTTCATCTGCAGTAGTAGTATCTGCGGTGAGTGGAATTGGTGATCCTGGTTATTTTTCAAATGTTACGATTGAGAACAATATTATTAAGAAAGCTTATATGGGTGTATATATAAATGGTGGAGCAGCCCCAACTCACAATGGTTTTAATTTAATAGTAACCGGGAATACTTTAATAGCTTCCGGTTCTGATGCAATAAGACTTTGTGGAATTTATATGCAGGGAGTAGACGGGGCAACCGTCGCGAATAATGAAGTAGCAAACCTCAATGGCACAAATAGCGAAGACGACAGGGGTATATGGCTTGCCTCGGGAACAATCAATGCAACAGTAGAAAAGAATAAGATTTATTCATTGAATTATACAGGTACAATTGGATACGGCTGTTATGGTGTAGCGGTTACTAGTGTCTTGAGTAATTGTAATAATACTGTCCGTACTAATGTGATTTATGATATTTCAGGAGATGGCTATGATTATACAAGTCAATCTTATAAATATGACAATCCATTCGGAATTATGTGTCTTTCAAATCAAAGCGGAGTGAAGATTTATTACAATTCTATTAATCTATATGGAAATACTTTAAATCATTCAAATGCAATATCTGCAGGAATCGTTCTGTTTGCAGGTTCAAGCGCTGAAATTAAAAATAACTGCATTGTGAACAATCTTGGCTTAGCATCTTCTACCGGATTCGGTACTATTGGCGTTTACGCAGAAACAAGTTCTAACCAACTCGAAAACTCAAACTACAATAATTATTTTGTAAATCCATCAGGTTCCGGTGTAAAGCTGGTTGGGAAGTTAGGCAGTAATAACTATTCTGATTTAACCTCATATAAAACTGCAACAGGTCAGGATGAAAGTTCTTTCAATGGAGATCCGGGATACACATCAAATACAAATTTAATTCCTGATGTGTCAAATCCCGATTGCTGGTATTCAAATGGAAAAGGCGTTCAGGTATCAGGAATAAACAGTGATTTTAATAATAATCAAAGAAGCACAACTGTATCAGGAGGTGCAACCGATATCGGTGCTTATGAAATTACTCCAACAGTAGATCCACCTCCTGCGTTACAGGGAAGTCAACCTGCTGATAATACCTTGACAACTCTGACTTTTGGAGAAAGAGTGCTTAGTACAATCTCCTGGTATGAAACAGGAATACTTCCATCATCAGTTGATTTTAAATACTTCTCAGGTTCAAATCCCCCAAATCCAAGTGGATATTACAGCAATGCATACTGGGAAATAACACCAAATGGTGGTTCAAATTATGTATACGATATTACACTTTATTATGACAATGCTATTCTAGGTACAATCGGGATCGAAGATGATATACGAATTGCTAAAAGTAATGATGGTGTTGTCTGGCAGGCATTCTTAACGCAAGGAACCGGACCAGGACAATTCGAAATTAATACAATAGCTAAGACTATTACAGTATATGGATTAACTGACTTTTCCTTCTTTACTCTAACGGATAAAAATTCACCTCTTCCAGTAGAATTGACTTCATTTACTGCCTCGGTAAGAGACCGGAATGTTATGCTCCGCTGGTCAACGGCAGTAGAACTTAACAATGCTGGTTTTGAAATTGAGCGTAAATCCACTGATGCTATATATTGGACTAAGATAGGATTCGTTCAGGGAAACGGTACGACAAACGAAACTAAAAATTATTCATTCAATGATAAAAAACTAAACACGGGTAAGTATGATTATAGACTGAAACAATTAGACTATAATAACAAAGCAACCATATTTAGTTTGAATAACTCGGTGGAAATCGGTATACCTAAAAAATCAGATTTATCACAAAATTATCCGAATCCATTTAACCCAATAACAAAAATAGATTACAATATAACATACAACAGCAAAGTTACGCTAAAGATATTCGACATCACCGGGCGTGAAATTTCCACACTAGTTAATGAAACACAGGAAGCCGGATATTACACGGTTCAATTTAACGCCTCAGATTTCGCGAGTGGTACCTACTTCTATCGTATGACTACCGAAGAAAATGGAAAGGAAAACTTTGTGATGACAAAAAGAATGATTTTAATAAAATAGTAGAATAGCAAAAACGAATCTAAACATCAAAGGCAGGATTCATTCATTTCCTGCCTTTTTTTATATCCTATAAATTTTTGGTTTTGAGAAGTAATCAAAGAGTTAATTTGTGATTCTGTTACTTTCTAAATTTTCATTTTCCATAGACAATATCAACTTCTCCCTGAAATCCTCACTTTCCCATTTCCTTAGAATATTACATAACTCTTCAAAGTTTTGCTTCCTGTCTTTGTTTAATTCTCTGATAAATTTCAGGAGAGCAGTGGTGTGTATTTTTTGTAGTTTCTTTTCAAGATTAGAGTTGTAGATATTAATCTCCTCCATATATTCCTTTACTACAGGTACCAAAACATCGATATCATGAATAGTTCCCAACCTCTCAACAAATAACTTTACTGCCTTAAGGTTCTTTTTGAAATCTTCAGCAAAAATATTCTGATATGTTTCTAAAGCATACCTCAAAGGTTTTGTTTGTATTCGCATCTTGTGAAGTTCATCTTTTCTTCCTGGATGATCTACTACTCTATTTTTATAACCCATTACCCTGTCATACATAGCAGGTATTATCATATATGCATACTCACGGAAACTTTTATCAAAGCCAGCACTGGTTGAACTTATCATTTCAGGATTCACCAGATTATCATCCATGAATTTCAACAATTGAATTTCATGTGCTGCAAATTCATTCAATATTTCACTTTCAGAAATTTTTTTACGTTCGTAAAAATTTTGTTTTTTCAGCCTTGCTAATAGCAAAAACAGAGTTTGCTTGTCTTCTACGGTACTCTTATTTATATGATTCAAAACATAACCAATCATAACATCAAGCTCACGAACCTTTCCAAGCAATTTAACAATATTTCTCACCCTGTTATAATGTTTTTTATACTCCTTTATTGGAAAGAGCCATTTGAATATTTTAAGTACTGCCTGCAGCCTTCGTGCAGATACACGCATATCATGAAGAGCCTCGACATCTTCTTCCTCAAAAACCCTGTCTGTATAAGAATATAATTTTGTTATTCTTGAATTAAAGATAATCGATAAACACTCTAAAAGATTTTTCCTCGGATCAAATATTTCTTGTTCAGAAATTTTTACCATTCAGATAATTACCTTCTGTTCTTTTACATTATAATAGAAATAAAAAAACAAAAATTAAATTTATCTCGTAATCATTCAGTAAATTTATAGATTCAATTTAAGATACAAATCAATGAACTCCTCAAAGAGATGAGAATCAAATCCTAATGACCACGATTCTATATCTCCTTAACAACTGTTTCCCATGTAACTTCGCATCCGGACTTCTTCAGCATTGCGGATATACCACAATATTTTTCCTGAGACAAATTAACAGCATGATCGAGTTCTTCGATTTTCGAATCAGGACTAATCAATTCATACACTAAGTTTACCTTTGTATAAATTTTAGGATGCTCATCAGCACGTTCTGCTTCAAGATAAATATTGAATCCCTCGATTGTTTTGCGCCTTTTGCGAATCATGGATAACACGTCCATAGCAGTACATCCACCAAGAGATTGAAGCATTACCTCCATAGGAGTAGGGGCTGATTCTTCACCGCCAAACTTCGGGTGCGAATCGAAATAAGTCGTCAAACCTTTTTCGTTCATACCGACAAGACGCATTCCTTTTTCTAATTTTACTGTTGCTTTCATAATAATTCTAGTTTGTTTAATAATTTTATTACAGATTCGTATATTATGCTTTCTTCCCTTTCGGAAAGGCATTCCATATTTTTATAGTTAATAAAATTGCAAGCACTACAAATGGTATCAAAAACACTGGCCAGTAGTTCCAGTTCCACGTAGTAATAAATCCTAACGATAGTGATTGAACACCAGTTCCTAAATAAACAAGACCATCAATTAAACCAACAGCAGTTGCAGCAGCTTTCCTGCCCCCAAAATCCATCGTTGCGGTACCGCTTAACATTCCATGCGTTCCTATAACTGCAAAAGATATTAACCCTACAAACAATGCTAACCCGAAAGGATTTCCCCATAAAGTAAATATCATTCCAATAGTTGAAATCAATATAACAAAGTAAAGTATACCCGCAACGGGTGCACGACGTGAACCAAAGATATGATCGGACATCCAGCCCGCTAACATTCCACCGAACGCACCCGACACCATTAATATTAAGCCCCAATGTTTTAATAGCAAAGTCCAGGAATCTGCTAAATCTGGAGCAAAAGCAATTCTTTCTTTTGCAAAGATCGGGAACCAATGCATGACACCGTTACGTATAACTCCAGTGCAGAACTCGATCAATCCAACAGTTAAAATAACTTTATTAGTAAATATTCTTTTTAGATTATCTGATAATTTAAAAGCTGACTCTTTTTCGCCAGAAGAAGCATCTCCCGTATTAAAATCTTCATATCCTGCTTGTTTTGGAGAATCCTGTAAAACGAAAATATCAAGAATAACCCAGAACAATAAAATAAGCGCTGGTATAAAGAACACAAACCAGTAACTTGGATTATCCGGATTTATTCCTTCTGTAAAATCAACAATTGCCTGACTCCAATCGAAAGCAAAATACAAACCTAAAGATATAAGAATTCCGAATATCCCTCCGAAAACCCCTCTTTCCCGCACATGAAACCAGGCAGAATTAACTTTAACAATTGCCACCGCACCATAACTTTGAAAATACATGTTCATCGAATACAAAATTGAAAATATAACTGTTAAATTAATCGACCACCCCAACTGTAAAATTCCATACAGTACAGCACCCATAAGAGCATTCATCAAGGCAGAACCTCCCGCACCAATGAGAATTGCTTTTTTCCCTCCAATCTTGTCGGTAAGAGGACCATTTATAAGAAATGAGAATGCATAAGTAATTGTTCCGGCTGCAAATATTATCCCGAATGCTTCCTTCGTCATAAGGTCACCGAGTGCATTCTTTGATACCGTAAGGTTATACCTTGCCATATAAAGAAATGCATACGTTAATCCAAGCGGCAGCCAGTTAAAAGCCCTTCTTCTCCTGTATGCAGCTGAGTGAACAGGTTTTGTCAATGTTGGTTCCATATGTTAATTGTGTTTATTTATATAAAACTTACTTATTAGTTTCTTCAATATGAACAGCTAACCAAATGCAAATCGGGTTAGCTGATGTTTTTTCCACTCTATGTTTTAAGTCAGAAGGAATAAAAATATAATCACCTTTGTTTAAAATTAGCTTCTTTCCATCCTCAAACGATAGCTCAGAACTTCCTTGCAATAAAATCACCCATTCATCTTTATCTTGATGCAACCACTTACCTTCAGGAGTTCTTTGACCTGATGATAATATCCTTTCAATTACAACATCGCCGTAACTTAAAATACTTTCAAACACTTCCTGCTCAACAGGATATTCCCCTGAAATTTTATAAATGTTTTTAGAATTCATTTAGTACCTCTAACCAAATCAAGATATATTCCGTACCTGAGCCCTTTTGTAGAAACGAAAATTTCATTTGACTTAAGAAAGGTCATAATCTGTAATAGTATAAGAATACCTGAAGTGATGATATCACTTCGCCCTTTCATATAATCCCCGATATCCAAAATTTCTTCATTAGATAATTTAATAAGTCTATCAAAGACATTCAGGATATCATCATAAACTAAGACTGCCTTGTTAATCTTTTCAGGTTCAAATTTTTTTAAACCTATTTTAATCGCAGAAAGAGTCGTAAGGGTTCCAGCCACACCAATTAGACTTTTTTTACACAAACCGGCTACATCCAAATTTATTAAATTTTCATTTATGAAATTCTTTGCAGAATTTATTTCTTTATTCGATGGTTTTTCACTTAAAAACCTTTCCTTAATACGAAGCGAACCTACATCCATACTCACTTTATTGTGATGTCCTTTTTCTTTGTAAGATACCTCGGTACTACCCCCTCCGATATCTATCACTGCATACTCTTCTTTATTTTCAAAATCAAAAACAGCTCCGTTATAACTCAATATTGATTCTTCTTCTCCTGAGATTATTTTTATTCCGATACCTGTTTTCTTTTTCACGTAATTAATGAATTCGCTACTGTTCATAGAATCCCTTAAAAAACTTGTTCCGATTGCAACGATATTATCTGTTCTATACGTATCAGAAATTTCCTTATAAGTTTTTAACACCTTTAAAACTCGTTCAAAAGCGTCTCTGGAAATATTTTTTTGGTTATCTACACCTTTGCCTAGGCGGGGAATTTCTTGTCTCTCGGTTATCGTATTTACTTTTCCATTCTGAAATTCGGCTATAAGTAAAAGACAAGTATTAGTACCGATATCAATTATAGCAAACCTATTCTTCTTTGAGAGCATAAATCCCCAGCTAATCAGTTTTAAAACATTTTTCAATCAAGAATGTTCTGAGCATTTTCATTTTTATAAATTCTGTTTCCAGGAAATAAATCTTTATCAAACCTTCCTCATCTAAGATTTTTATAATACCATTTAGATAAAGAGCATCGGAAACCGAATCGTAGTTCTCATCGGTCAATAAAACCTGCATTTCTTTTAAAGTTTAGTTATCGTGGAATACATTTCCTTGAGCAGACTCAAGTGTATTCTTCATAAGCATAGCAATTGTCATTGGTCCAACACCCCCGGGGACGGGGGTAATTTTAGAACACTTTTCGAAACAATCTTCATAATCGACATCACCCGTTAAACTGTAACCAGTTTTTTTTGTATTATCTTCAACACGATTCATTCCTACATCTATTATAACACATCCATCTTGTATCATTTCTCCCTTTAAAAAATTTGCTTTTCCCATAGCCACGATAATAATATCAGCATTTAATGTATAAGACTTTATATCTTTGGTCGCACTATGACACACTGTAACTGTAGAATTAAAACTTTTTTTTAAAAGAAGATTTGCCATCGGTTTGCCCACAATATTACTCCTGCCAATAACAACGACGTTCTTTCCTGCAGTATCGACGCTGCTTCTCTTTAGAAGTTCTGTAATACCATATGGTGTACACGGCATAAATGATTTTGCACCCGTTACTAACCTACCAACGTTCTGAGGATGAAATCCATCAACATCTTTCTTAAAATTAATTGCTTCAATTATTTTTAATTCGTTAATGTGTTTGGGTAACGGAAGTTGTACTAAAATTCCATGAATGTTTTTATCTTCGTTAAATTCATCAATTTGCTTAATCAGAATATCTTCTGTAGTGGCTTCCGGAAGGGGTTTTGTGATAGAGTAAAAACCTAATTGTTCACAAGCTTTGCCTTTACTTTTAACATATACTTTTGAGGCGGGGTCTTCTCCGACAAGAATAAAAGCTAAACCAGGTGTGATTCCTTTTTCACGTTTTAATTTTTCTACTTCAACTTTTATCTCTTCTTTAATTTGGGATGAAATTAACTTACCGTCAATAACCTTGTTATCATTCATTATATATTAAATCGAATAAAATGTTTAATGCTAAATATAAAACCTACTTGCTGATGAAAGGAAAAACCTTATTTGTCCTTTATCGGTCCATACGCATCCCTGATAAAGGCATCTGAAAAACCTCTGGATTTTACTATCTCTAATATCTTCTTAGCTTCTTGTATATCAGTATATTCACCGACAAATAATCTGTATACCCCATCTGCGAACAATTTAACTTGAACCGGTGCACTTAATTTATCCCTGGCAACTGTTGCGTATTCATCAGCTTTATCCTTGTTCACAAAAGCTCCTATTTGGACGTATATTGTGGAGTCTTCCATATCTTTTATTTCCTTGTATACAGTATCTATAACACCTATCCTAACAAGTTCTTCATCTTCACAATATTCTTCACCAGAACCTCCACAGGAGCCTAAAATAAATGAGAAGAGCAAAACAATACATATATAGAATTTATTGTTGAAGTTTTTCATATCATTTATTTTAATTAATAAATAATTTTACTTTTTTTTATTTTAAAAAATTTATTTAGCTAATAATTTGTTGTAAACGCTTATACCAACTTACTTATAAATCATTTTTTCATATAAATGACAGATTCGAATACAATCCTTATTAAGTTCAGCTTTTACATGAAATATATGTTGCAAAAATCAATAATGATGTTTCAATCCGCATTACTTACGAAAGCATCCTCGAATCCTTTAGACTTAACAAAATCTAAATATGCATTAGCTCTTTCTGAATCGTCAAATTTCCCTACTGTAATTTTATAGATACCTTTAACAAATTTCGTATCAACCATGGTATTTAATCTTTCCCTGGCATCTGTTACGAATTGGTCTGCATTATCTTTATTTACAAATGCAGCAAGCTGAACTGTTAGATTCAGTTTAATAGATTCAACTTTTTTTAATTCCGTTTTAACTGTATCAGTTCTTACAACAACAGTATCCACGACAACTACAAGACCGTCATCCCATTCTTTACTATCATCGGATGATGAGCAGGCAGAAAATAAAAAAGTTAAACTAACCAGTAATAAAACAAAATAATTTAGTGTAATTTTCATTTCTATATTATTTAGTTTAATTTAAATGTTTATCTAAAAATTCAATTTTCTCTTTAAAAACACTTATTTGATTCGATACCTTACTAAAACCATGACCTTCGTCTTCTAATAAAATGTATTCAACAGGTTTATTCATAGATTTTAGTTTTTTTACAATTTGAGCTGACTCTGCTTCAACAACTCTTATATCATGTTTGCCCTGTATCACAAGCAATGGGCATTTTATTTTTTCAACAAAGTTAATAGGTGACCTTTCTTTAAGCAATGCTTTATCTTTAACCGGATCTCCAACTAACCTGTCCGTACCTTTTTTCCAGTGCTCTGGAATTGAATTTAAAAAAGTAAATAAATTCGATGGACCAAAAATATCAACTGCACACTTCCAAATACTTGGTGCTTTAGTTATGCAAGTTAATGTCATGAATCCTCCAAAAGAACCACCTACAATTCCTATTCTTCTATTATCAACATAACCCGATTTTTTTAAATAATCAACACCACCTAAAACATCTTTAAATTCCGCACCTCCCCAGTCTTTATATATCATTTTTTGAAACTTTTTCCCATATCCGAAACTACCCCTAAAGTTAGGAGCAATGACAATGTAACCAGCATTTGTTATAACCTGTAAATACTTACTGAAGTTATGCATCTCCTGCCATTCCGGACCTCCATGAGGCCAGACAATTGCCGGATTTTTTCTGTTTTTCTTTAAACCTTTAGGAATATATAATAATGCGTGTATTTTTAAACCGTCAAAACTATTATAAAAAACATCTATCGGTTTTGTAAAGGATTCTTTCGTTATACCTCCAACAAGAGAATACGTTCTCTGTTTATTAGTACATCGTTTAATATCATAAACAAAAATATCCGATGGTGTCAGAGGATTGTCAAACATATTAACTATTTTGCTATCATCCTTAGTGAATGACATAGATAGATAATTTCCTTTAGGCAGTTTTAATTTATGAATCCTTCCTGTTTTTAGATCTTTTAGTTTTGGTGTGTTACTTCCATACTTATTAACAGTATATAAAAGATATTTGTATTTCTTTGAAATGATAAAATGAGTAATGTCCCAGTTTTCCTTAATATACCATTCGGATTTATTCTTTTTTATATCATAGAATTTTATTCCCTTAAAATCTCTTCCCTCATCTGAAATATAATAAAATCCTGTATTATTTTTATTAAACTTAGTGTTTATGTTTGTAACATCTTCATCTATATTATGCTCCGTTACATTAATTATTTTCTTTGTCTTCATATCATAAAGCAATATATCCTGGTTTATATTACCATACATTGTTAAGAAAGTTATATATCTTTCATCTCCGCTCCAGGAATCTCCGTGAGCAGGATATTGACCTCCAAATTTTTTTACAAGTTTATTTCTTCCTGTCTTAAGATTTTTTATATAAACATCAAAATTATACTTCAATCTTTTGTTTGTAGAAAACAAAAATTTGTCACCTTTTTTATTAAAGCAATGATAAAAACATTGGGACTCTTCAAAACCTTTTGTCAGGTGTTTAATATCTCCACTCTTCAAATCAAGTTTGTATACTTGTAATTGTTCATCCCCTTTATTATCACTTAAAAAGAGCAATTCATTTTTTTTCGGATTGTGAACTATTCCCTTTATAACCTCATTCCATATTGATATCTGGCTCGTACAACTTTTACCATCCATCTGAACTGACCAAATCTGTGGAGAACCGGTAGTATTCGTTATATAATAAATCTTCTTATCATCATGAGATAATGTAAATCCTATTGTTGATCTTATTGCAAAGAAACTCTCTACTGGTATTTGCTTTACTCCGCTGTTTTCGTTATTCATTAACCGATCGATTTTAATATTATAAAAATACTCAAAATAAAACTAAGATATATTTTTTTTTTTAGAATTTTTAGTCATTTGCATACATAATACTTTTACACAATTGATAATTTAAATTCCTCAACTAATTAGTTATATTTATTTTATTAAATATTAGGTCTATGAACAAACTAAGAACTTTCCTCGAAAGCTTCCCGATAGGCGTCAACGAAATTGGTACTAAAGAAAGAGCTTCAGTTTTATCTTCCAGAAGCATCAAATCCGATAGCAAACTTTGGGCTCTTAAAACTGCTATATCGATGTTAGACCTTACAACTCTTGAAGGAAAGGATTCCAGGGATAAAGTATCTGCTATGTGTCAAAAAGCAAAACAACCAATGCCGGGCAATAATACAATACCTCACGTTGCCGCAGTATGCGTTTATCCTCGTCTGATAAAGTTTGCTAAAGATGCTCTAAAAGATTCAGGTGTTAAAGTCGCTTCCGTCGCATCAGCCTTTCCGTCAGGACAGTATCCGTTAAAATTAAAATTAGAAGATGTAAGAAAATGTATTATCGATGGCGCTGATGAAATCGATATGGTCATCTCCAGGGGTGAATTCCTTTCAGGGAATTACGAGTATGTTTTTTACGAAATTAAACAAATTAAAGAAGCATGTAGTGATACCTCTAATTCACTAAAAATAAATAATGGAGCATTCAGAAATGTTCGTTTAAAAGTTATATTAGAAACGGGTGAACTCGAGACATTTGATAATGTCAGAAAAGCTAGTTTCATTGCAATGTTCGCAGGTGCTGATTTCATCAAAACATCGACGGGTAAAGTTCAACCTGCTGCAACTCTGCCTGTAACTCTTGTGATGTTAGAAGCAATACGTGATTATTATAATGAGACAGGAATTAGAATAGGAATGAAACCCGCAGGAGGAATTAAAACTGCAAAAGATGCCATTAACTATCTTGTCCTTGTTAATGAAACTGTAGGCGAACAATGGTTGACTCCTAATCTCTTTAGACTTGGAGCGAGTTCTGTACTGAATGATTTACTCAAACAAATTAAAAAGCAAAAGACAGGTTATTACCAAAATGCCGATTATTTTACAAATGATTAAATTTTCTAAATAATAATGAAAACCAAACAAAAAACTAAAAACAAATCCTCTTTGAAAGTTGATAAAGATTTTATGGCAAGAAACAATTTGTCGAAATTCGAATACTCAAGAACCAATGAAGATACTAAGCACATTAAACTGAAAGATAAGTATGATCTGCTTATTAATGGAAAACTGGTAAAAACAAAAAAATATTTTAAGACTATCAATCCATCTACTGAAAAAGTATTGGCAAAAGCAGGTTATGCTTCTAAAGAGGATGTAAATAAAGCTGTTCTTTCAGCTGAAAAAGCTTTTAATGTTTGGAGAAAAATATCTCCTAAAGAAAAAGGTAAATACATTTTTCGAATTGCAAGAATTCTACAGGAGAAGGCAAGAGAGTTTGCCGTAATAGAAACAATGGATGGAGGGAAACCAATTCGTGAATCAAAATCAATCGACATCCCTCTCTCAATTGCTCACTTCTTTTACTATGCTGGGTGGACTGACAAGCTTAGCTTTGCATTCCCAGATAAAAACGTGAAACCAATTGGGATTGTAGGTCAGATAATTCCATGGAACTTCCCGCTGTTAATGGCAGCATGGAAATTAGCTCCTGCACTTGCTTGCGGCAATACAGTCGTTATCAAATCTGCTGAGACAACTCCACTTACACTTTATAAACTTGCCGAAGTAATCCAGGAAGCAGAACTGCCTGACGGTGTAGTTAACATTATTTCAGGAGATGGAGAAACCGGTTCTCACATTGTGAACCATCCTAAAGTAAAGAAAATTGCATTTACAGGTTCAACAGAAGTCGGTAAAATTATCATGAAATCTACAGCAGGGACGGATAAGCAACTAACACTCGAACTCGGTGGTAAAGCAGCAAACATAATTTTTGAAGATGCTCCAATTGATGCAGCTATCGAAGGGATAATAAATGGGATTTATTTTAATCAAGGTCATGTATGCTGCGCTGGATCAAGATTGCTCGTACAGGAAAATATAAAAGACATTGTCATAAACAAATTAAAGTACAGAATGAAAAACTTAAGGGTGGGTGACCCCCTCGATAAAAATACAGATGTAGGTGCAATTAATTCAAAAATGCAATTGAATAAGATAAAGGAATTAGTAAAATCAGGAATCGATGAGGGGGCTAACATTTATCAATGTGACTGTAAACTCCCCAAAAAAGGATTTTGGTTCAGACCGACATTTTTCTCTAATGTTGCTCAGTCACATCGAATTGCAAATGAAGAAATATTTGGTCCAGTCCTTTCAATATTAACATTCAGAACTCCAGAGGAAGCGGTCATAAAAGCGAACAATACTTTTTATGGTCTCTCTGCGGGAGTGTGGACTTCTAAAGGTTCGAAAGTCTTCAACATCTTGAGTAAAATAAAAGCCGGTGTAATTTGGGCAAATACTTTTAATAAATTCAATCCAGCATCTCCATTCGGAGGATATAAAGAAAGCGGTTTTGGAAGGGAAGGTGGAAAGCATGGTTTGGGAGCATATTTAGATTAAGAAAATTTATACTTGAATCCAGTGTAAAGTATTTCAAATGAATAAAATATATTCCTTTGCAAGGTAGAACATCCGGAAGTATTGATTCACTATAAGACTGAATAAAAACTTTTCAAAAATTATATTTTCACTTTCATTCTCGCATCTAATATTTTACACTTATCTTTATCAGAAGAAAAAACAAAAGGGTTGAAATCAATTTCGATAAATTCTGGGAAATCTTGAATCAGTTGAGAAAGTCGAAGGAGGTTTTCCTTTACAAAATTGACATCAATCGGGGGATTACCTCTCACACCTTTTAATAATTCATAACTCTTTATAGATTTTATTAGGCTTTCCGCTTCCGTATCTGTAATCGGAAGAAGCTTGAACTTTACATCTTCAAAAACTTCTACTAAAGTTCCACCAAGACCAAACATTATAAGATGATCTGCTTTTACATCTTTAAAAACACCCATGATTGTCTCAACTTCTCCCTGTATATATGGCTGCACTAAAAATCCTTCAAACTTTGAAAATAATCCTTTCGCTTTTAAATTTTTTATGATCTTTTTTTCGGAAGATATAAGTTCTTCATCATCATGTATATTTACAGCAACTCCACCAATATCAGATTTATGTATTAACTCTTTACCTGTAACTTTCGTAACCAATGGATACCCGATCTTCTTTGCTATCTCTATAGATGCTTCTATATCTTTTGCAACAAAGGAATCCACCACAGGAAATTTATAACTTCGCAGAATTCTGTTTACTCCATTTGAGTCGAGATAGAATTCCCCTTTTATAGATTGAGTGTTCAATACTTTTTTTACTGCACTTTTATTCACTTTATAGTTTATAAAATTACCAATAGGCTCTTTTTGCCAGGACTGATAAGATAACATCTCTTCAACAGCTCTCGCGGCAATTTCCGGGTAACGATAAATCGGTGGATGCTTAGGATCTTTTTCCCTTATTACTGGTAATACATCATCCTGTGACATTAATACCAACATAACTGTTTTTTTCGATTTCTTAGCAGCTTTACAAATTGCCAAAGCTATTTCGACTGTATCAAGCATTAAAGGCGGTCCGAGTATAACAATCAAAGAATCGATGTTTTTATCCAGGAGCATATGATGAGTAGCTTTACCCCACATTTCTGCAGTAGCTGGCGGCAAAAGGTCAACCGGGTTGCGTACTGAAGCTTCGGGAAAAGCATACTGGCGTATCTTTTCTTGAGTTGATAAAGTTAGCTCAGGTATTTTAAGACCAACCTTCTCACTTTCATCTACCGTTAATATAGCAGGACCACCAGCATTGGTTAAAATACCTATTCTGTTTCCTTTTGGGAGGTTAGCTCTTTCGAATGCTTTTGCAAGATCGAACATTTCATCGACAGTGTTGACCCTGATAACTCCTCCCTGATCTAAAAGTGCATCAACAACTGTATCAGTACCCGCTAATGCACCGGTATGTGAAGAAGCTGCTTTCATTCCCGCAGCAGTTCTCGCTGATTTCACAACTATAATAGGTTTAGTTTTGCTGATCTCTCTTGCTAACTTCATAAATTCTCTTGGGTCTTCGAATGATTCGAGATAGAGAGTAATTACTTTGATATCATCAATACCTTTCCAATATTCTAAAATAATTCGTCCCGAAATATCAGCTTTGTTTCCTATACTAACAAATTGTGCAAGACGAATATCGCTCTGGCGAACAGTTCTCAACACAGCTGCTCCTAATGCGCCACTTTGCGAAATAAAACCGACTTTACCGTATAAAGGATTTACTTTTACAAAAGTCCCGTTTAATCTAACATCCGGGCTGGAATTAATTATACCCATACAATTAGGTCCGACAAGTCTGATTTTATATTTCTTAATCTTTTCAATGAGCTGATTTTCTAATACAATTCCTTCACCGCCGACTTCCTTAAAACCCGCTGTTATAAGTACAACTGCATAGACTTTTTTCTTCGCACATTCATCTATTGCTTGCAATACAAGATGTTTTGGAACCATCAAAAATGCCATGTCAACTTTATCTTTTATGTCTGTAATGGAGTTATATGCTTTTATACTGTGAACTGAGTCTGATTTTGGATTTACAGGAAACAACTTGCCTTTAAATCCATATGTAATAATATTATTCACTAATTCCCAGCTTAAGGAACCTTTCTTCGAGGAAGCTCCTATTACTGCAATTGAGTTAGGATAGAAAAATTTATCTAAAGTGGAATTCATTTTTATTGAATTTAATTTTACTATTAAGTGACTTGCCGTTTCAAGGTTTAAAAAGCAAATCTCAAAAGCCTATAATAAAACTTAGAATGATGGGGTAGATTAAAGTATATCTTCCAGATCCTCTTCGGTTATTAATATTTCTCTTCCTTTAGCACCAAGATTTGGACCAACAATTCCAGCATCTTCCATCTGGTCAACAATTCTTGCTGCTCTTGCATATCCTAGTTTAAGTCTTCTCTGAAGAGTAGAAGTGGAACACTGTTGAAGTTTTAATATGAGTCTTACAGCTTCCTCGAACATTACATCTCTTTCGTCATTAACACCAAAATCCGTAGTTTTCTTCCCAACGATTGATGGTAATAAATACGGCTTTGTGAACCCTTCCTGATTCCCAACAAAATCAACGATCCTTTCGCATTCTTCAGTTGAAATATATGCGTTTTGTATTCTTATAGGTTTCGGAGTTGAAGAAGACAGATAAAGCATGTCTCCGTTTCTAAGCAGTTGATCTGCACCCGCCATATCCAATATTGTTCTTGAATCAATCTTTGAAGCTACCTGATATGCAATCCGTACAGGAAAATTTGCCTTAATTACACCCGTTATGACATCTACTGAAGGTCTTTGAGTTGCAACGATAAGATGTATACCAACAGCTCTCGCCATCTGAGCAACACGTGCGATTGGATCCTCAATATCTCTTTTTGCTGTTATCATTAGATCGGCAAGTTCATCGATAATGATAATTATATAAGGCATCATCCGGTGTTTTATTGTATTATTGTCTTTTAGAGTACCCTCCTCATATCTTTGATTGTATGCTTCTATATTTCTAACACCTGCATTAGCAAGTTTATCGTATCTTTGCTCCATCTCAAGTTCAACACTCTTTAATATAGAAACAGCGTTTGACGGACTCGTTATGATACTTTCATTTACATCCTTTGATGTTGCAAGGTAATGTTTTCTAAGTTTTGAATACAAACTTAGCTCTATTTTCTTAGGGTCTATTAAAACAAATTTTAAATATGATGGATGTAATTTGTAAATAAGACTAGCTATGATAGTATTTATTCCAACACTTTTTCCGGAACCTGTCGCCCCTGCAATCAATATATGCGGCATTTTATAAAGATCATCTATAAAAACTTCTCCATTAATCATTTTACCAAATGCTAAAGGCAATCTTTTGTTACTTTTTAAATACTTTTGTGAAGATAAAATACTTTTAATCTTTACAATCTGTGAAGCCCGATTCGGTATTTCAACACCTACAGTCCCTTTGCCAGGAATTGGAATTATCATCCTAATTCCTTTGGCCTTCATAGCCAGGGCGATGTCATCTTGAAGAGATTCAATCTTTGAAAGTTTCACATCGGCAGCAGGAATAAGTTCATAAAGTGTTACAACAGGGCCGGGTGTTGCAAATACTTTTTCAATCTCTATACCAAATTTTAATAACTTTTCTTGTAGAAGCCTTCCGTTCAAATTAAGTTCTTCGTCAGGAATTACTTCATGTTCCTCGGGTGATGGTTCGTCAAGTAAATCTAATGATGGTTGAATAAAGTTTTCAAGTTTTTCCTCAACATATTCTTCTTCACCATTGTCAATAATTTCTTCAACCGATCCCGAATCATCCAAATATGAATCCTCTCCTGAAGATATTTCCTCTTTTGAGGAAGCAGATTTTTTTGAATCAATATCTTTGACTTTTTCTTCGGTCAACGGGAGTTTCTTTAAGTCGCTAATTTCTCGTTCAGGTCTCTGGATTTCTGTATCCTTTATAGAGCCAAGATATTTCGATTTTAATATCTTTTCCCTCTCCCTTTCTATAGCTTCTTTAATCGAAATATCACCACTTTCCCCGGTTGCTTTAAGCTCGGTAGCTTCGTCCGATTTCTTTAATTTTTTCTCGAGCGACTTTGTTTTTAAATTGTCTTTTTCTCTCTTGAAACTCTCTACTATTTTTTCATAAAAAAGTTTAGCCCTTGCGAAAGTCTTAGCAATATTCCTGTCTATTAGAAGGAGTATTACGATAAAAAGACTTAATAACAAAAATACTGACGCTCCAACACTCCCTAAGGTTTGATATAGTATTGTAGCGAAAAAATCACCACTCACACCGCTGTACCTTGATGATACAAAAACACTGCCAAAAAAGATTTTTAATAGCCCCGCAGAAGAAGCCAGGACTGCCATTAAAAGAAATGCATAAACAAAGAAAGAAAAGTGTCTAATAACAGATTTTTTCCAGACTATGAGAATTCCTATGATTATTAATATTATCGATATTATTAAAGAGTAATAACCAAAAAATTTATTCACAAAAAATTTAGATGCATATGCACCCGCAATTCCTAACCAATTATAAATATCATAAGTAGTATAAGTTTCTTTACGGAATATATTAAAAAAACTAATCCGCTCTAAAGTTGCCTGGTCTTTTGCAGAATAAGAAATAATAGATAAAAATAATAAGATACCAAATAAGAAAATCAAAAAACCAAGAATCTGCTTTTTAACATCTAATGAAATTCTATAATCCTCTTGCTTATTCGATCTTCGCTTTATTGATCTACTATCCTTATTAGATAATCTTGATTTCATTTTCTTATTCATGATAATATCATCTTTTAATTAGAATTACTTTCCTCTGAATTCCCTAAATTTATCTTTTTCATCTTAGCTTTCTCTAAATTTTCAATCACGATTTTCTGTGTTAATCTAATAATTCCATCTTTGAACAATGGAAGAAATGGATTTGAATCTACTTTAGAACAAACAGAAAGATCTTTATCAAGTCCTAATGATATGAGAAATTTCCCATGTTCTGTATTGCGAAGCATTTTTAAAATTCTCTTTACAGATGGTGTACCTTTCTCTAAAACAAAACTCTTTGCCAACTCAATTGCAGCATGCCCAGGGTCTCCACAGATATACTTATTGTCTTTTGTTTGTGATTTATTAACTTGTTCTATTATAACGCCGGCGCAAATAACATCTTCTAAACAAAAATTATTTAATTTCCCGGAACATATTAGAGTCACATCATCCTCAAGTAATCTTATACATTTCACAATCTCAGATAAATTTACAAAACATGCAATAACACAATTCCTTGCATATTTTGCTTTTACGACAGAAGACGTACCATTCGTTGTACTAAATACTAAAACTTTATCCTTAACAACTTCTTCGCTGTACTCTATAGGAGAATTTCCTAAATCAAATCCTTCAACAATTTTCCCGGCTCTTTCACCACACAAAAGGGAATTACCAGTTCCTTTTGCGATCATCGCAGCGGTCGATACATTATCTGCCGGTATTATTTCTTTTGCACCGTTAGCCAGAGCTATCGTCATCGTTGTAGATGCTCTCAAGACATCAATTATAATTACATTCTTATCTTTTAATACAAGTTCATCTTTAATAAGTGACTGTGTATGAACAACATTAATTTTCCGCATAAAATCTTTTCAACTATTCCTTTCCTCTTTTCTTTAAAAATTCTAATTCAAATTATTTATTAGGGGTGACGTGCGGAGCAATCCAGGAAAAAAACGACCCTGGATTACGTGTTTGAATCCACAGTGTCCCCGTTCCATTAAATTCAGCGACTAATCCTTCACCGCTAAGTAATGTTGATTTTAAACCGCCAACTTTTTTTACATCGAAAGTTAAACCATCCGTGAAAGCAACGATGTGCCCGGTATCACAGATGAATCTATCGTTTTCTAATTTTTTTTCAAAAATCGCTCCGAAGGAATTCAAAAATAAATCACCCGTACCTGTGGCTTTTAGCATGAATAAACCTGTGCCTCCAAAAAAACCTTTCGCACCTGTATATGAAGTATCTGTAGCTACAGAAACTGCACTGCAAACATAGGAACCAGATTGTATGTACATTGTTTGATTCTGCAAATTAAAATGCTTTATATCTCCCATAAAAGGAGCTGCAAAACCTATCTCACCTGTTCCTTGTCTGGCAATAAACTTATTCGTAAAAAAAGATTCACCACCAAGCATAGATTTCTTTAAAGCTCCAAAGACTCCACCTTTTGTCGAAGTCTCGATTTCTACGTTCCAGCTTTTAAAGACCATAGCCCCTGCTTCTGCCTGTATAGCTTCATTTTCAGACAGATAAACATGCACTAATGCTTCTGACGGCTGGAATAGTATTTTATGCTGCATTAACTAATAAATTAAATTAATAAGAAAATTTGAATATACTATTAATAAAATCATATAAAAAACAACTTATATGAACGGTGTCTTTACAATTTGTGCTTTGATTTTTTTATCTCTTACTAATATATCAATTTCATTCCCTGTTTCATTAAATCCAGCTGCAACATATGCCAATCCTATATTCTTATTCAAGATCGGTGACATACTACCGCTGGTAACAAAACCTACATTCTCATCATTAACAAAAACCTCAGCACCATGACGAGCCACCATTCTATCTTCTATCACAAAACCGACTAATTTTCTTTTAATTCCTTCTTGCTGTACTCTAAGCAATACATCTCTCCCGTTGAAATCCCCTTTCTCTAATTTCGTTATCCATCTTAATCCAGCTTCTATCATATTTGTTTTCTCATCCATATCATTACCGTAAAGCCTGTAAGCGTACTCCAACCGCAGTGTATCTCTCGCACCAAGTCCTATGGGCTTTATATCAAACTCTTCTCCAGCTTCAAATATTGAATCCCAAATCTTCTCGGATACTTTTACATCAGCTGCGGAATATATTTCGAAGCAAACTTTCTCACCTGTGTAACCAGTATGCGAGATAATTACATCCTGACCAGCTATATTACCAAACTCAAAATTATAGTATTTTATCTGTGATAAATCTGTATCCGTCAATTTTTGTAACGTGGGCAATGAATTTTTCCCCTGAACAGCAAGAAGTGAAGTTTCATCCGAAACATTTTTTAATTTCACATCTCCAAACAAGTTTTCCTGCATCCATTTAAAGTCCTTTTCAATATTCGATGCATTAATTACCAACATATAATAATCACCACAATGATAAACAAGAAGGTCATCAACAATACCGCCATCTTTGTAACACATCGCTGAATATTGAACTTTACCCTTAAACAATTTTGAAACATCATTCGTTGTGATTTTCTGAATAAAATCAAATGCATCCATTCCTCTAACTTCTACTTCTCCCATGTGTGATACATCAAACACACCTACAGAATTTCTCACCGCCCTATGCTCGGCAATTATCCCTTCATATTGAACCGGCATTTCGTAACCAGCAAATTCTACGAGCTTTGCTCCAAATTTCTTATGAATTTCATTAAACGCTGTCTTTTTCAATCTTCTTTGAATTTTTTAAAGTTCATGGATATTATAAATATTTCACAAAATTTTTAATATAATTTAATTACTAAAGTTTTTCTTCCAGTCCTGCATAAACTTCTTTAAACCAATATCAGTAAGGGGATGCTTAACTAACTGATTGATGACTTTAAATGGTATCGTACAAACGTCAGCTCCTATCTGTGCAGCATCTACAAAATGCAAAGGATTTCTTATCGAGGCAACTAAGACCTGTGTTTGAAAATCATAGTTACCATAAATATTCACAATCTGTGCAATAAGCTCCATTCCACCTGTCGAAATATCATCGAGTCTTCCAACAAATGGACTAACTAAATATGCTCCCGCTTTTGCTGCAAGTATTGCCTGAGATGGGGAAAAGCACAATGTGACGTTGGTTTTAATTCCTTCGCTGCTTAATATTTTAACTGCTTTGAGTCCCTCTTTTATCAAAGGAACTTTGACTACAATATTTTCGTGAATTTTTGATAAGTCTTTGGCTTCTTTCACAATTTCATTACAAGTATTCGAAACGACCTCAGCACTTACATCACCGTCCACTATTTCACAAATTTTTTCAAGCATTGTTTTGAAATCTTTATGACCTTCTTTTGCGACTAAAGAAGGGTTTGTTGTAACTCCGTCAAGAATTCCCATATCAGCAGCTTCTCTAATCTCATCCAGATTAGCAGTATCTATAAATATTCTCATTTTTTATTTTTTAAATTATTAAGAAATTTTTCGATTAATAGTTTGATATTAAGTTAAGTAAAGCTATTCAAATTAATTCTAATTATAAATTCATATAATTATTCATTTCTTTTTTTCCATATAAAATATAACGGTAAACCAATTAATACTAACAGAAGTCCTATGCCGGCATCTCTCGGATTTTGTATTATTGTAACCACTACTAACAGTATACAGAAAAGCACAAAAAAACCCGGAATCCATGGATATCCAAAAACTTTATAAGGTCTGCGGACATCTTTCATTTTTTTTCTTAAAACAAATACACCAAATGCTCCTGAACCATAAAAAATAAAAGATGCAAATATCAGCATGTCTGTTAATTGGTCAAACGTTCCTGATAAGACTAATATTGAAGACCAAACACCCTGAATTAATAATGATGTATGGGGTGTCCTAAACCTGCTGTGACAATTACCTGCTGATTTAAAAAACACTTTGTCTCTTGCCATTGCAAAGTAAATCCTTGGAGATGCAAGGACAGACCCATTCGTTGTCCCAAAAGTAGATATCATTATCAGAACAGAAATTAAAAATGCTCCTTCCGTACCTAAAAATTTTCTTATAACCTCTACTGCTATAATACTATTTTCTGTCTTAGCAATGTTAACAATCTCATCAACGGGCATAACATATAAAAAAGTAAAATTTGTAATCATATAAACAACAATTACAATTGAAACCCCGGCAAACAAAGCAATCGGAATATTCCTCTTAGGATTTTTTACCTCTCCCCCTAAATATCCGATATTGTTCCATCCATCATAAGCCCAAAATGCTCCGAGCATGGCAGCAAACATTGCTCCAAAAAGACCCAGTGAAGATGAGTATTCTGTTCCTTGAGCTTCAAGTATAGGACCTGCATTTTCAATCTGACCACCGCTTATCGTTAAACCAAGAATAATTATAATTACAATTCCCAATACTTTTAGAACGGTGAAAACATTATTTATATAACCACCTATTACTACTCCGATGTAATTTGCCGCTGTTAGAAATATAATCGTTGCTATAGTCAGTGCCTTCACTCCAAAATTATCTAACGGGGTAAACAATCCGAGGATTGAAAAACTCTCTAAAGATTCACTTAATCTTGGAAGAGGTAATATCGCATTAACCGATTCTGAAAAAACGTAACCAATCGAAGCAATAGAAGCTGATTGAATAACCGAGAAGCATGACCATCCGTAAAGGAATGCAAATCCTTTACCGTACATTTTCTTGAAATATACATATTGTCCTCCAGGCTCTGCAATCAAACCGGCAATTTCAGCATTTGTTGCTGAACCAAGCAGTGTAATTAAACCAGCAATAAGCCAGCACATCAAAATTAATCCACCAGAATTTAGTTCCCCTGCCATTGGAGCGATCTTTTTAAAAATTCCCGAACCAATCATGGAACTAATCACAATCATTAAAGCAGTAAACAAACCTAATTTAGTTAGTAAACCACTTGAATGGACTTTCGATTGCTTATTAATCATTTAGGATTATGCTGATAGAATATTATTTTAGAAGTGATATAAGAAATCATTTAAAGAATACTTGAGCGACTTCATAAATATCAAGGTCGACAGTTTTTAGCTGACTTACAGCTTCAGCAATGGTTATATCTACAATCTTATTTGATTTTAAAGCACACATTCTTCCGAATTTATCATCTCTAACCATTTCGACTGCATGAACTCCATATCTTGTACCAAGTATTCTATCGAATGCAGATGGAACTCCACCACGCTGAACATAACCGAGTATCGTTGCCCTGGTTGTGAATCCGGATCTTCTCTCAATTTCGTCTGCAAGAAACTGCCCGATACCTCCTAACCTTACTCTTCCGAAATCATCTTTTCCCTTATAAACCTTCATTTCATCATCAGAAATCTTCATCTCATCTTCGAGGAAACAAGCTCCTTCTGCTACGACAATTATCGAGAAAGCTTTCCCTCTTCTATAACGACTTTTCAACACTTCGATTACGTCATTAATCTTAGTTTTCTTTTCGGGAATAATAACAACATCGGCTCCGCCGGCAATACCGGAATATAATGCTATCCATCCTGCATTTCTTCCCATTACTTCCAAAACCATAACTCTATGATGAGATTCAGCTGTTGTGTGAAGCCTGCCGATTGCATCCGTTGCTATTTGTACTGCTGTATCAAAACCAAAAGTATAGTCAGTACCATATATATCATTATCAATAGTCTTAGGAACACCAATAATTTTTATACCAGCTTCATATGCTAATTGTGCTACATGCATTGATCCTTCCCCACCAATACAAATTAAAGCATCGAATCCAGATCGTGCGACTTTATGCAGTAAGGTATCTTCCCCGTTCTCTTGTATGAATGGACTGAATCTGGAAGTTCCAAGAATTGTACCCCCTCTGTCTATAATCCCGGAGACGCTCTTCAATGTTAATTGTTTATAACTTTCGTCAAATATTCCTTCCCACCCATTATATATACCAAAAGTTTCAAATCCTAAATGATCTGCTTTTCTAACTATTGCCCTTACAACAGCATTCAGTCCCGGACAATCACCACCGCTTGTTAATATTCCTATTTTCATAAAAGCTGTATTATATTTTCCTTATTTTACTTTTTAGATGTTTCTTCTCTCACTGGAGGATCATTTATCAAATACTTAAATTTATCTTCAAACTCTTTAGCAGTCATGTTACCTATAATTGCAAGGCGTGCAACATTTTTTATTTCTTCAAAGTCCTCTTTCTCAAGCCTGATCATATATTTCCTGGCAACGTGATATACATCGGAATCAATATCGACTTCCCTGGTTTCAACTCTCCCTTTTTTAACGTTAATTATTTCCTCAAATTTAACAGGAATTAATTTACCCTTTAACATTGTTACAATTGCTCCACTTTGACCGGATAAAAGATATCTAACAGCAGCATAACCAAGGTCCTGAGTATATTCACAATCGAATGGGATGGGAGCGAAACATCTAAGTTCATACCCAATATCTTTATTTGTTATTGTAACATTCAAACCTCTTTCTCTCAGTCTTCCCCGGACTTCATCTTTAGTTATCCTGCCGATATCAATTTCGGATAAACGGATATTCCCGTGAGAATCTGATTCAAGATTAACATACGGATGGCTTTTTAATTCATCCGGGTCTATTCTCGTAATAATACCTTCTGCAAGTATTGCAACTCCATGAGGATGTCCAAGAGCCATTCGTTTGATAATAGACGCTTCGAGTATATCACATATAGTTCCAAACTTTATTGTTCTGTCTCTGAATTCCTCCCCGATAATTGTCAATGTAGCTCCTGCAGCTTTTCCAATACCAAGTGCAAGATGACCTGCTTTTCTGCCCATTGATACAACATAGTACCAGCGTTTTGTTGTACTGGCATCCATCATTAGAGATTGCACAATATTTACGCCAAAATGCCTTGCGGTCTGATAACCAAACGTCGGCATATCACCCGGAAGAGGCAGGTCATTATCGATAGTCTTCGGAACATGTGCAACTTCAATCTGTCCACCGGCTAATTTATCGATCTTATACGAAGTAGTTGCTGTATCATCACCACCTATTGTAATAAGATAATCAACGGAAAGCTGAGTCAGTGCTTTTATTGTGGCTTCAAGTTTCTTTTTGTCAGTAGTAGGATTTTCTCTTGAGGTTCTTAAAATACTCCCCCCGCTGAAATGTATCCTGGAAACATCGTCAATCGTTAATTGTCTGTAATGGCTGGAATCACCTTTCGCAAGCCATTCAAAACCATCAGTAATTCCTAAAACACTTAATCCGGAATTAATTGCTTCTATGGTGATCGATCTTATTACACCGTTAATACCGGGAGCCGGTCCGCCACCAACAAGAATTGCAAGCGTCTTTTTATGATAATGTTCTTTATTCATGATGATTAATGCTAAAATTAAATTCTTTAATTCAAAATAATTCTTTTATATCTCGTTAAAATAAATATCATAGCTAATAAATAAATACATCCGCTTAATATAAATACAAATTTAAATCCTACTATCATTGCTAAAATAATGCTAATAACAGTTCCAATAACTGAGAAGAAACCATTAATGCCCCATGCAAATGCGATATACTTCTTCTCCGAACCCGGGATTAATGAAAGACCGATTGGAAACGGCATGCCCATGAAAAAACCAATTGGAAATATCAAAGCAATTGATACTAAGATTCTCCAGGCAAGTTCAAGTCGGACTAACGAAGCAAAAATAACAGGATTAAGTAAACCAAGAGCTGTAGACAATGCCGCAATTATTATAAAAATTAAAATTAGCCTTATCCTGCTTTCCCCTAAAAACTTAAACGAAAACATGCTTCCAAATCCGGCAGCAATTAACATTGTAGCAATTACAGTCAGTAGCGTTATAACAGGCTGCCCAAGGAATAAAGTGAATTTCTGAATCATTGCAATTTGAAGCATTATGAAGGCAATTCCAAGACATGCAAAATATATCAGGTATTTTTTTTCAAACTTTGATGTAGAATCAGTACGCATAAACCTGAGAGGAAACAGTAGTAAAAATCCAGCTACTACGATAGTCTGAACTAAAATAATCAGAAGAGTTGTCTCTGCCACCGGTCTGTCTTTTAACGCAAGTATTCCTTTGTCATCCTGTGCAAAGGTTTCCATCATCCCTACCCATGTTAAATTCCCAAAACCGATATTATTATCAAAGAATGGTTTGTCATCTGTTGCAGGATATATATCAGTTTCAAATTTTTCTATCTCACCATATATATTGTCAGATTCTATAAGCTGTTTATAAATTCCATCCTGTCTTGATAAAGGATCATATTCTATATCAAGTCCTAGAGAGCTTGCTTCATTCCTGATGTCAATTATGTCAAATTCGTCAAATCCATCTTTTTTGTAAACAACTCCTGCCATAAAACCTTTATCACCTTCGAATGAAGTCGGCGGTCGTCTAAATATAATAAAATTCTTTTTACTGTCATCAAGTCCTGATGTGAGTTCACTTCTAACGATTTTTAAAGTTGTAATTAATTTTGGGATCTGTGTCTCCGGCCTGGAGATATATAAGACTCCATCATTTTTTAAATGAGTTAAGTATTCTCTCACCGCCTCTTTTGTTAAAATATAATTTTCAACAAGACTCATTGCACCACTCGATACGGCAGATGACGAAATTGTATGTGCAGAAATTATAACATCGTAAGCAATCCTCTTACTGCTTATAACCGACCTTGCATCATCAGTTATCAATCTTACATTATTATTGTTTTTGATCAAAGGACCAGTCCAGATTACTAATTTATCACTAATAAGTTTATTAAGAATTCCATTTATCTCAACACCAACAATGTCCTTTGCGTTGTAGTACAATCCTGTTAGTATTTCTCCTCCCCCTGCAGAACCAATTATAAAAACCTTTTCAGCTGAGTCTTTCAACACATAAGCCAGGTTGGAAGCATCTGAGGGTTTTGTCGGAGGCGGTAAAGTTTTAACATTTGGAATGTTTGTTGTAGCATTCCCTTCATCTATTATAGCAAGGTAAACATTATAACCATCGGGTGAAGTTTCATCATCCCGCATCACATCTATCTTAGAAAAAGTATTCCATTCAGTTAATATTTTGAGCCCGGGGTTTCCCTTCATATAGTTCGCATATAATTTATTTGAGGAAACATTTATTGGAAATCTATTGTCTTTGTCGATAAGAAATGAGAAACTAAGACCCATTAATATTATTGCAACCGTAACTATACCCTTGTAGTTTTCATATCCGAATATCATAGCAGATATAAATGCAAAAGCAGACACAAATATTATTGTTCCGTTTCCACCAAACTCAGGCATGATCAAAACGAATGCAATGCAAGAAAGCCCTGCACCTGTTAGGTCAAAGAAGTATAATTTTGATACTTCATTCTTAAACCTTGTGAGTAAAATAGATATAATCAATCCTGAAAAGAAGAATGGAACAGTTATGAGTAAATAATATATTGGTAAATATAGAAATTGAATTCCATCAGTCAACAAACTAAACGGATCGAATGGAATTTTATTCATCAATAAAAAACTTGCTATGATACTAACACCATATATTATCGAAAGCCATGTTAACAATAAATCCGGTTTCATTTCCCGTAATTTCTTGTTCATCGCAAGTACAACACCGCTAATGCCAAACCCAAGCAACGCCACACTGATAATCATAAATGCGAAATGATACCAGAGTGAAACAGATAATACTCTTGTTAGTGTAAATTCAAGAAGCAGTGTAGATAGAGATACGAAGAAAATACCCGCATAATAAGAATTTTTTATTTTCTCAGAAGTGGTCTCCAAACGGGAAGATTTCATCTATAAATAATTTTTAATAATACGAAATGGAAATTAAAAATAATAATTTTCTTATAATATTCAATAATAAGAAATTCGGAATGTTATAAATAATATAATGAAATCTTTTAGAATATCCAAAAAGATATTCCAGAACATCAGGACTCAAATTGTTTGATGTGTAAGAATTTCAAATCTCGAAGCAATGGTTCCAGCTTATTTAATTTCAGCATATTACTGCCATCACTTAATGCTTTACGAGGATCAGGATGAGTTTCAATAAAAAACCCATCGACACCGACGGCAGCGGCAGCTCTTGCTAAAGGTGCTATAAATTCTGGCTCTCCACCACTCACACCGCTGTTCATGGAAGGTATCTGCACGGAATGTGTTGCATCAAATATAATCGGATAACCGAATTTTTTCATAATCAACAAACTTCTCATATCAACAACAAGATTATTATAACCAAATGTAGAACCTCTTTCTGTTAATAGTATTTTTTTATTGCCCATGTTTGATACTTTTTCCGCCTGGTATTTCATGTCGTATGGTGAAACGAACTGTCCTTTTTTTAAATTAATAATCTTACCCGTCTCGCCCGCACTTTCAAGAAGATTCGTTTGCCTGCATAAAAAAGCCGGTATCTGTATTATATCCGCAACATCCGCCACGAAACCTATCTCGAGCTCTGCATGCACATCTGTTAAGATCGGTACTTCAAATTCCTTTTTGACATCTTCTAAAATTTTCAAAGCTTTTTCAAACCCAATACCTCTAAATGACTCACCCGATGTCCTGTTTGCTTTTTCATAGGATGATTTAAAAACAAAGGGAAGCCTTAATCTTGCCGTGATTTCTTTGAGCTTTTCGCATGTCTTAAACACAATAGACCTGTTCTCAACCACACATGGACCCGATATTATCAACGGATACTTGAGGTTTCTTAACATTAGTTTTTTTGATATATATTCTGGTAGCATGACTTTATTAAATTATTTTTGTAAGTAATGTTCTAATTTTTCTTTCAGTTCTTTTTTTGTAAACTCAGATTTATCATATTTCCCTTTTAATTTTCTTTGTCTTAAAGCTTCGTATAAACAAACAGCAACAGTTACAGAAACATTCAAAGACTGAACCATCCCGTACATGGGAACAAGGAAATTCCTGTCTGCAAGGTTTTTTACACCATCGGATACACCTTCATGTTCATTACCAAATACTAATGCGACCTTACCCGTGAGATTGAGTTCAAAGATCGAAGAATTTTTCTTTGAATCAGAAATATGTGTTGAGTATATTTTAAACCTCTCTCTTCGCAGTTCAGAGAAACACTCCTGAACATTTTTGAATTTCTTAAGTTCGATCCATTTATCAGCACTTGCTGAAGATACTCTCCCTACTTTTGGAAATTTACATGTATTATAAACAAGATAGACAGTATCGATACCAACTGCATCAGCACTTCTTAGTATCGCACTCACGTTGTGGGGATCGTGTATATTTTCAAGAACAATCGTTAAATACTTTTGTCTTTTAGAAACTACTTCCTGAATTTTGTTAAACCTTTTTTCCGTCAAATCTGTTAATGTTTTTACTACTAAAAATTAAATAAATATGTTACATTATACAACTAACAAAAAACTTTTTAAAATGATAGGAAACCCCTGCAGTTACATATACAAGCAATTATTTATTGTACTATTATTATTTATGACCGGGACCTCAGTTGCTTCGGATTATCCAGCCGTATACGATGACAAATCTCCCAAAAAAGATAAAAGAAACAACTGGGGGCTAAGCATTAATTACACAGAAAAAGGTTTCGGTCTCTCTTCGAGTTACTTCTTACCCGTTTGGGATGACACCGACCTGTTTTTTAACTTGCTTGTTTCAGGTGTATCCGACGACAGGGAATTAGAAATCTATGACCCATACACAGGAACTTCAAGTACGACTGGAAAAGTAAATAGGGTTTTTATGATTCCCCTCAGCATTGGTATTCAGAAATATATGTTTAAAGATGATATCGAAGGGAGCTTCAAACCGTTAGTGAGTGCAGGCATCACACCGACACTTGTACTTACCAATCCAGCCGATAAAAGTTTTTTCACAGCACTGGGTTATTTTCAACCCGGCTTTGCATTCGGTGGTTTCTTGGGAATCGGAATGGAATACAGGCAAACGAAAAACATCTCGGTTAACTTTCATGCAAGATATTATTACCTTCCCGTTATTGGAAAAGAAATAAACAGTCTGAAAGATACTCCCAT
>CAYYJH010000018.1:0-32483 GCA_964472195.1 uncultured Ignavibacteriaceae bacterium
TCTTTTCATTTTGTTACTTTTAAAAAATTAATCTTCCGTCTTGATAGCTTGTGTTATGTTGTGTATAACGGATAACGATAACCCGCAAAAAACCAACGGCAAGTAACCTGTTTTAAACACCCCAGATTTTCACTGATGCCAAAAGCCCCGACAAAAACACGACGCGTTTTTTGTCGGGTTGATTGCGATGTTAGACCAACGCTCGCACGCTATCACTCTCTCGCAACCGCTCGCTCCTCCCATTTCAACTCGTCCACACCGCGCACAAGAAACCACAAGGTTAGCGATAGATATGCGAAGCTCATTGGCAAAAACAGCCAATCGTACGCGTACGCTGGCGCAATGATCAGCGCAAAATTCCTGACCACGAAGCCGATGCCACCTAGTGCCAGAAGCGCACCAAGAAGAGACGGAATGTATCTCGATTTAAAGATCAAGTATCCGAAGAAAACCGAACCGACACCGCCGAACGCCATAAGTATCCCAGCCGCATAGCCGTACAGATTAAGCGAAAGTAGGACCAGGGTATTCAGTTGATCGGGAGTGAATGTGTTCAGGTAATCAGCGCCGCCAAGAATGAGCAACGGTGCAACGTAGAACAATTCCGCGACGGCAAAGACCGAAATGCCGATTAACCCCAAAAATACAGCGAGTAAGGCAAGGTTTTTCTGGACTGGCCGTAACAGAATGTAAAAGATCAACAAAAGGGCAACGTTGCAGATGCCTTCTACAAGATAACTGGCGAATCCCAGTCTGAACAGCAGGTCAGAAGAAAGGATGTTCTTCGCTGTAGCGGCGGCATCGTCTGGCACTATGATCTTTATGGGAGCGTACATTTCACCGAAACCACCAGCGATAAGCGAGATTAGAAGTAGAAATCCTGCAACCCTTGCGTACTGCAGTGCACATCTGTAATTCATAGGAAAGTCTCCATTTTTTAGATAAGGTCTAACTATTAATTAACCTGCAAATTAAATATTTTTAAATGAGTTTTTATATTGCTTAAAACAATAAAATAAAAATTAATTCACTGATTATCAATTATCTTATTGAAATGCTGTGTATCATATCTGTATTCTAAATATTTATGTTAACACTGCTTCCGCACACAGGAGTACAGGAAGTGCTTAGCTTTTTTGATATATCATATAAAATTTTAGACAAATAAATAATTTAAACAGCATTATAACGTTGTGCATAATATGCTGCCAATAATGCGGGGCAATCAACTTACTAATATCACTGAATTTGATGTGGAACACTGCCTTTGAAAAACCACTGTGCTGATAGCAATAGGGTTGATACAAAGGTTAGACACTCTATATAGCAGGAGTTGGAACATCTTCCCAGGCAGTTTTTGTGTCGACTTTTCTTGCGTCTATGATTTCTCCAGTCTTTGTATCTATATCTATAAAACCAACAGGAATTCGAATCGTATTAAATCCAAGCAATTTTTCTCCCGTAATATGCTCTTTTAGATTATGATTTACTTCAACAAGTATAACCCTTCTATAAGAGCAGTCATTGCATTTCATCTCGTGGTTATTAATTCCAAGCGGGCAATGGTGCCTTCTTGCCGTAACAGGGTCAACATTGTGCATTTTCGCCATATTAACGGAAGGGGGTCTCCTCAAGTGTTCGAAGGGGTAAAGTACCCAGTCTGTTATCAAGGCAATGGTATGGTGTTTTTTATATAGTTTATGCTCACTTCCCGTGTTTGCAATCATACCCTGCATAATATAATCAACAGGCATCAAATAGCAAAGATAATCATTTTGTTTGTTTAAAAATTTTATTCTGCTTGCAGATTCATTTATGGAGATAGAATTTATTACACTATTGGTTAGCCTATTATCTTCAGGCATAATTGAAACTATGGTAATATTATCTTTGGAATAATATTGAATTGAACTTAAAGTAATGTATCGAAATATAAATCCAGACCCTATAACCAACATTACAATTGTAAGTTGTACAACCGTATATTTGAGTGATTTAGAACGAATGTGTTTCAGTGGTAATGTAAGATGCCTCTCTATAGTAATCGGAAGAAACATTCCTGTTTTATTCATGTAGTCAGCATATGATTCCTCGTATTGACGAGTCATGCGTTTCTCCTCAGCCTTTGCCAAAAAATAATAAAGAATGAACATGATGGACAAAGTAGCCAGGACAATGAATCTGGGCCACAATATTGCCATTCCGATACCCCATATCCCAAGCGCCATGTATTGAGGATGACGAATAAAACGATAAATGCCCTTATCTGCTATTCCCCATTTAAATATTTTTCCGAGATAAACCTGCAATGCACACACAATAAAAGTTAGAAAACCGATAACGAATAGAAGTGAGCCTGAAATACGAATAGCTTTAAGTATAAAAGTGGGCGGCAATATCATATGAGGCAGAAAGAAGTGCGTCAGCCATCTTGTTGCAGGGTAAGTATTTAACCAATGAAAAATCGGGTTAAACACGGAATAAAAGAAAAAGGCAAATGGACTTATCATTATCATGACTTCAAATGCCATAATAAAAAATACGATTATGCCACCGTGTGCCATAATATTCTTTGACCACTCTCTAATATTTGATGATTTCATTGATTATTTCTCCTTATTCTTATGTGCCTAATTAATAATTAAACTTCAAATCAATTGTTTTTAGTAAAATTTTTAACGCTTTATGATTTGTTTAAAATAAAAGTTCTTCTATAGATTATCAACTACCTTATTGAAATGCTCTGCGGAATATGCATATTCTAAATATTTATGTTAATACTGCTTCTGTACATTGGAAGGCTGGGAGTGCTTAGCCAGCCCTCTTGATATATAATATAATATTTTTAGATAAATAAATAATTTGAACATGCGTTAAAATAAATTTATTTTATATACACCATCATTATTAGATAATTTTAAAAACTGCTGTTATCCGCATACCTAACCTCAAATATTTTTCAATAGTATCAGGACCGGTTATAGCTGTTCTTATTTATCTTTTTCTTGATTTGGGTCCCGATAATTTTATGGCTGTTAAAATGTCGGCTATAGTTGTGTGGATGGCAATATGGTGGATTACAGAGGCAGTGCCGATACCTGTAACATCAATCATTCCAGTTTTTTTGTTTCCCTTCCTTGGAATAATGGATACGAAGTCTGTTGCAGTGCTTTATATGAATGATGTTATTTTTCTGTTTATCGGTGGATTCATTATTGCTTTTGCAATGGAGAGATGGAATCTTCATAAAAGAATAGCCCTGAAAATTCTTCTTTCCTTGAAGGGAACTCCAACGCGGATATTATTTGGTTTTATGTTTGTAAGTTATTTCCTCTCGATGTGGATATCTAATACTGCAACAGTATTAATGCTTCTACCCGCTGTACTTGCAATCATTTTACAGGTAGAACAATTTTTAGAAAGCGGAAAAGATGAGGTTGCAACGGGATTTTTACTTGGTCTTGCTTATGCAGCCTCAATCGGAGGAACAGCAACGCTTGTAGGTACTCCCCCGAATTTAATTTTTATGAATTTCTATCAAAATACATTTCCGGATGAAACTATAATAAGTTTTGGAAAGTGGTTTCTGTTTGGTGTACCGGTGTCCTTTGTTTTTTTAATTATCGCACACTATGTTCTGAAGAAGATATATATGAAACACGTTACCGATACGAATATCAGCATGGCAAGCTGTCAGAAAGCTTATGATGATCTTGGTAAGTTTAGTTACGAAGAAAAAGTAGTGGGAATTATCTTCATGTTGACAGCTTTTTTGTGGCTGTTCCGGCTGGATATAGACATTGGAATATGTACGATTCCGGGCTGGAGCAATTTATTTATACAAAAGGAATTCTTGCGTGACAGCACTGTTGCAGTTGTGATGGCAGTATTGTTATTCCTGATACCCTCACGGCAGAAAAAAAATGATATGATAATGAATTGGAACGAGGTAAAAAGACTACCCTTCGGTATTATTTTACTTTTTGGGGGTGGGTTTGCCTTAGCTAAAGGTTTTGAAATATCCGGACTATCCGATATATTGGCATCTAATTTAAGCTCGCTTAATATTTTACCTGAAGTTTTGATTATTTTGGGTTTATGTACATTTATGACTTTCTTTACGGAATTTACATCCAACACTGCATCTATTCAGCTTATGCTTCCTGTAATTTTTGCACTTACAAAAAGTATAGATGTTCACCCGTTGCTCTTTATGATTCCAATAACGTTTTCAGCATCGTTTGCATTTATGCTTCCTATTGCGACTCCGCCGAACACTATTATCTTTGGCAGTGACCGTATAAAAATTAAGGACATGGCAAGGACGGGAGTAATCTTAAATATAATTGGTGTTATACTTATTACATTAGCAATGCTGAGTTTGGGAAAATTAATATTCGATATTCCCTAAAGATTATTGAACATCATTTCACCAGAATCATACTTTTAATCTCTTTGTAATTGTTTGCTTTGAGCACATAAAAATAAACACCGCTGTTGAAATCTTTTCCATCCCATTTTATTTTGTAGTTTCCACGGGACATGTTTTCATTTACAAGGCATTTAACTTTTTTCCCGAGAATATCATAAATATTTATTTCGACGTGTGAGTTTTCAGGAATGTCAAATCTTATGACCGTAGCAGGGTTGAATGGATTTGGATAGTTCTGGTAAAGGGTGAACACTTGCGGGGTATGCCCACTCCCCGTGATATTCACTGCGTTATCGCTTCTAAATAAGTAAAATGTACCGTTGGAGCTTGATGAGCTCCATGTGTTAAAATATCCGTCTTTTCCATTGTTGAAAAACCAGTACACACGTCTGACGGCAGGACCGGGATAATTTAACTTCTCATACTGTTTTACGAACGATGCTCCATTATACTCATACATGTATACCTTCCCGCCGAAGCTTCCCAGCAATATGGTGGGATATGTCTTTCCCGTCAGTAATTTTATATCACAGTTCAACATAGTGCTGTTGTCAGATGTTTCAAAAACTGAATCTATAGTCTGGTACTGGTTGGGTCCGGTACTTTTGTGGACATAAAAAGCAGCAACACCACCGGAAGAATGAGTAGAAACCAACTCATCTATGCCGTCGTTATTTACATCCATAACCCTGTACGATGTTGGAAACCCAATAGAAGAAGCCTGGAACATTAAGTGATTGAAAGTAGCCGAAGCTGAATCATATTCAATTCTTCGAATGTACGTGTTAAAGACCGGAAAACCTCCGTATGTTATAAAGACTTCATCCCATCCGTCGTGGTCGCTGTCACCGATGCCCCCTTTCCCGAATATGTATGAAGCAGTTGTGTAGGTATAAATACTTGTATAAGTGTTCGAACCAATTGTTCCTGTATGTTCCCATACTCTTATCATCCCGCCATTACTGGAATTTCCGCGGGTACAAATAATTTCTTTTTTACCGTTTTTATTTAAATCTCCTATCATCAAGCCCCGTGCAGTTCTTGATGGGGTACCATGTGTTAATGTGTTTTGTGTGTTCTGGCTTACATAAACATTGTCCCCATTGTTTTCATAGATGTAAATTCTTGTAAACGTAGCAAAGTCTGCAATTATAATCTCAGTTTTACCATCACCGTCGGTATCTCCAACTGTCATAGGACCAAACCCTCCCCCCTCGGTTTTTGTTATTTCGGTAACTAATGCAAAGCTGTCAGGATTAACTGCAGTTTGTTCCCATACATAAAATTTACCGGGAGAGAATGTGTATCCTGCTATGTCTAATAAGGTGTCACTATCAAAGTATCCAACAACGCCGTCCCAGCAATTCGAAAATGATCCCGGTGGTGAAGTCCATATTGATGTAAAGCTTAGGGAATTTACTGAAGACGGAGAATTAAAAGTAGGATTGATTGAATTTATTGCAAAATCATTCCCGGTAATACCATCACCATTGAGGTCAATGTTTTTAATGTTGAATGATGGGCTGACTTCGGTGACTCCATCGTTGTTCGCGTCAAATATAGATTGTGCCGATGTGAAATTAGAAATAAAGACAATTAAAAATGTAAGTATGCTTATTTTCATGATTGAGTAAGTTTTAATTCAAATAAAAAACGACAATGAAATGTGTAAGGTTCAACTCATGTAATAATAATCATAAAAAAACTTACACACAACAGAATTTAAAAATTGCAGCATTTTCATACTTTTACAATTTTTATGTTGAATGATAAATTAGCTAACTGTAATTTATATTTATTCAAATCATTTATAAAATTGTGTGTTTATTAAATAATTATTATGAAGTGTTTATTCTGTAAATTGTTCTCATTACTTATTATTTTATTTTTAATTTGCGTTTATTCCTGTGAGGATTCAATTAAAACCGAACTGGGGAATAAATTAGCAGGGGCTAATAAAATAAAACTGTATTTTTTCGATAAAGAACACGGCTCGGTTAAGGATTCAAAAATGATAGTAACTGTATCACAACAGGATGATATTATGAAAATTGTCGAGTCTATTACGGATGAAAAAGCCGGGCAATATAAGTGCGGATACTCCGGTATGCTTGAAATTTTCAAAGATAATAATTTATTATTTAATGCTGAATTTAATTTTGAGAAAGAATGCAGACATTATGTTTTTAGATATAATAAGCAAATGCTTTTTAAAGTTATGTCAGAAGAGGGCAGCGATATATTAAACGAGTATTATAATAAAGCAATAGGGAATAAGTAATTCCTTAAAGAATTTATAATCCTGTATGATGTTCGAGAAAGATGTATTTGTATTTACGGTTTTATCATTGTTGTTTTTTTGTTCCCCCAAAAGCACAGCAAATGACGACCCCGAGGATATTTATCGAAAAGGGAGGGAAGCTTTTCTTAATTACGATTATGAAGGTGCTCACGAGTTTTATTCAAAATATATAGAGTTATGTCCTGATAGTGCAAAGGGATATTATTCAAGGGGTAATGCATCTCTAATAATGCAGGAATATAATGAAGCATTTGTTGATTTTACGAAAACAATAGAAGTTGATTCAAATTATTACAAAGCCTATTCGAACAGGGGGGTTATTTATACTTACCTGGGCAAGATGGATTCTGCAATCATACAATTCAAAAAAGCTCTTGAAATTAATCCCGATGATGAAATAACACTTAACTCTTTGGGGGTAACATATGCACAAATAGATAGTATAAATGAGGCATTTATGTTTTTAGGCAAGGCTATTGAGCTTGAGCCGGAATATTCAGAGCCATACAGGAATAGGGGATCGCTTTATTTTTTCGAAGGGGACACGGTAAAAGCTTTAAGGGATTTAGACAGAGCGGTTGAATTGAATCCTTATGACCCGGCAGTATTTATTACAAGGGGCGGTATTTATAGAGAGATTGGAAAGTATGAAGAAGCTGTAAAAGATTTTAATAAAGCATTAGAACTCGATAATGGCAATGCTGAAGCATATTGCAGAAGAGGAATTGCATATTTCTATCTTAATCAATATGAAAAAGCAGTTGATGATATGGAGTACGGCTTAACGTTAAGACCTTCTTTAGAGCAGTACGTAAAAGTTTATTTGAAGAAAGCAAAAGATGAAATTCAGGAAAAACAATAGTGCTGCATGTTCGAATTTGGACTAAATATTATTGTTGGTCATCGCGGCTGTGATGAATTAAAATATAGCAACACCATTGACGCTTTTTTAAAAGGAATAGAGCTTGGTGCTGGCATGATAGAGTTCGATGTCAGACAAACTAAAGATGAAGTATTGATAGTTCACCACGACGAAGATGTATTCGGTCGTTATATTAATGAAAACAGCTATGAGTTTTTAAAGTTATTTGCATTAAAAAAAGACCTGCAAATTCCTACATTAATGGAAACACTTATAGCTCTTAAAGGAAAAACACGCCCGGTTATAGAAGTTAAGGAAGAGGGATATGAAAAGGAAATTGTTAGAGAAATAAAAGAGCATTTCAACGATAATGATTTTGTTATTATTAGTTTTGTTGACAGAGTGGTACAAAAGATAAAAGCCGAATTTCCCGAAGTAACAGCTGGTTTGCTACTGGGTGATGAGTATGCGGACATGAAAAAATGGAAACCGAAAATTAGTCATCTGGGTTTACTGTATGAAAGATACAAGGAATTCTTTCCATGGACGAGAGTAAGGAAGTGTAAAGCGGATTTTGTTGCACCATATTTTGAACTGTTGCACCTTGGATTACTTAAAAGTGCATATAAAAGAAACATTCCAGTTTTTATTTGGTTGGTAAATAAACCGAAGAGGATTAAAAAATTGATTAAAAGTAATCTTGTGAATGGGATAATTTCTGATAAACCGGGTTTGGTTTTTGAATTATTAAAAGCGAATATTGTTTAGGAAAATTTTACATACATTGTGAAATGAAAAGTTCGAAATTATTAATCTTATGCAGTATCATTTTACAGGTAATACTATATTCTAATTTACTTCCCCAGGATAAACCCGAAGAGATTCTTAAAAAAGGCGACAGTTTACTTGTAATTTACGATTTTCAGGGGGCACTTGAGAGTTTCTCTGAGTATATAAAAATCATAGATAATAATCCTAAGGCTTATTTAAACAGAGGGGTAGCAAATATTAATTTGGGTAATTATCAGGATGCTCTGGTGGATTACACAAACTCGATAGAGTTAGACCCTGGAAATTCTAATGCGTACTCAAGCCGCGGTGCTTTATACATTTTAATGAACGATCTTGTGAAAGCCCGGGAAGATTTAAAAATAGCATTAAAATTGAACCCTAATGATGTTAATGCAATAAATTCTGTTGCAATGGTGTATGTGCAGCAGGAAAAGTATGCAAATGCTTTCGATGAATTAAGCAAGGCTTTGTTAATTGATTCGACGTATACAGAGGCTTACAGAAATCAGGCGGGTTTATATTTTCATCTGAATAAACTTGATGAGGCATTAGAAAGTATTAACAAAGCAATTGAATTAGAACCGAATTATTTTAAAAATTATAATATACGAGGTGCTATTTACTTTAACAAAGATGATTTTGATAAAGCAATAGAAAATTACGAAAACGCTATATCATTGAATCCTAACCATGGCGAAGGATACATAAGAAGAGGTATAATATATTTAGAGCAGGGAAAATATAAAAAAGCAGTTGAAGATATTGAATTCGGATTGGAACTTAACCCGGAATTTAAGGAATCAGTCTCTAAATATTTAGATGAAGCAAAGAAAAAAATTGAAAATGATGATAATTAAATTTTTAGTTCGTCAAACCATGTGATGTTAAACAAAAATTATTTGTTTATGCGTTTTGTCGGATTTATTTTTATTCTTATAATAAGCGTTAATAAAATTTATTCGCAGGAGTCGCCCGAGCAGATTTTCCGTATGGGTTTAGGATATTTAAACGAAGGTAATTATGAAGACGCTGTAAATTATTTTACTCAGTTCTTAGCGAGTTACCCGGAAAATATCCGTGCATTAAATTATCGTGGATTGGCTTATGAATCACTTAAGAATTACTCCGATGCCCTGAATGATTTCAATGCAGCGGTTCAGCTTTCCCCTCACTTTGTAACTGCTTTGATAAATAGAGGAGAACTCTACGTTCGCCAGAAAAATTATTCGGATGCTGTAAATGATTTTACTAACGCTATACTGTTAGATCCAAGTTCTATAGACGGTTATATAGACAGAGGTTCGGCTTATTTAATTAGCGGGCAGCCGGCTTCAGCGGTAAGTGATTTCAATTCAGCGTTAACAATAAATCCAAATAGTACTGAGGCATACAGTAAACGTGGTGAGGCATACCTGCAACTTAATAAAATCAATGAAGCACTTTCCGATTTTGCTAGGGCAATTGAGCTTAATCCTGATAATCCATTCGCTTATTACTATAGAGGCTCATATTATTATAACGGGAATGACACGATGAAAGCTTTGGAAGATTTTAATTCTGTTATTCAATTCTCTCCTGATTTTTACGAAGCTTATTATAAACGCGGGCATATTTTGTACGGACTTAAAAGCTATGAACTTGCAAGGAATGATTTTATGGAAGCTATAGGATTACACCCTGAATACAGGGATGAATTAAATAAAATTTTAGATGAAATAAATAAAAAGTTAAAATGATTAAGCAAAATTTTTTTAGGAGGAATGTTTGTCTAATTACTATTGTGTTTCTCTGGATTATAAGTTCCGGGAATGTATTGAAAGCCCAGGACTCAACCGAAGCAATACTTCAACATGCGCTTAATGCTTTGAATAACGACAGCTTTGAAGTTGCAATTAATTATTTTGACGAATACATGCAATCTGTAGGTGATAATCCCGAGGCGTATTTCAAAAGAGGACTAACATATTTTTATTTAGGGAAGTATTTCGAAGCAACTGATGATGTTAATAAGGCAATTTTGTTAGATAGCAATTACGCTGAAGCATATAACATAAGAGGTTTGATAAGTAAAAGATTAAAAAATTTAAACGAAGCATACAGAGATTATACAAAAGCAATACAACTTAACCCTGATTTTGAAGAGGCATACAATAACAGGGGAATTGTTTTAGGCGAACTTGAGAAATATCAGAGTGCCGTGAATGACTTTACTAAAGCAATTATGCTTAATCCTCAGTATGTAGATGCTTATTTTAACCGGAGTTATGTCTATATTGAAATAGATGAATACAATAGGGCAGTCCTTGACCTTAATAAGGCAATCGAACTAAAGCCTGATTTCCTTCAGGCATATTTAAGTCGGGGAATGGCATTTTACTTTGCCGGGAAATATCAAAATGCAATAAATGATCTGGAATATGTTGTAAAAGTTGACAGTAGTTATGAAAAGGATTTGGCACCTTACATTGAAGAAGCTAAGAGAAAATTGAAAATGAAAAAGAACTCAAATTAATTGTTTTATTATTTGTAATTGATTAACCTCTTAAAAGAAGAATGGTATGCTGATAAAAGATTTACTTATTCTGTTTTTTGCATTATGCACTGGTAACTCTTTGATTGCTAAACCCTGTCCGAATGACACACTGTTTTTTGTGAATAGCATTCCAGTATTTAATAAAGCAGTTGTTGATTTAGATGGAAAAGGAGAAGCAGATAATGTAAAATTAACATTGATTGAAGAGGATTATGATTTCAGCAATTTTACACTAGTAATTAATGATGATACTATTTCTGGAAAACATAGTTATAATGTAAGTGGGTTTATAATAATTGACCTTGATACATCTGATAATTCAAAGGAGATAGCAGTTTACACGCAAAATGTGAATGGTCCCGATGAGTATATAATATATAAATATGATAACTGGATAACCGAAATAGGCAGAATTAACTCTTTTGCAACCTTCCAGGGAAACAATGAGATAATTGTCGACACCGAGATGATGTTCTGGATAAAAAGGGATACAGTTTTATACGATGCGGAATTTGAAGTTTTGAAGTATTATCCCAAAGAGTTTTATGATGTAAATATTGAAGCAGATGTCATAGAACCTTTTTCTCTGTTTTCGGATAGAGAAAATTTCATTAGTACCTTAGATTTAAACCTAATGGATAGGGTAAAGATAATTAGATGTGATACTGCTCCTTTTTGTGAAGAAGAGACTTCAAACAGTTCGGAATTATGCGATTGGTACCAGATACAACTTGAATCCGGCAAATCAGGATGGGCTCAACTAAAAACATTTCTTAATAAGTTAGAATTACCCTGGCGTCCTTAGATTTTCATTATGGATTTTATTCCCACGAAAGCAAAAGATGATCCTTTTCAATATCTTTAAACGTCATTAAACCTCATTATAATATTATATGGATAAAATTTTAATAAGCACAAAGTCTGCACAAAGCTATACTTTGGCAAATGTCTTCCAAAAACTTTCCTCGGGGAGAACTGGGCTTACAAATTCTGAGGCGACAAATAGATTAAAGCAATATGGATACAATGAAATATCTGAGAAGAAGAAAAATCCTTTATTAAAATTTCTCGGATACTTTTGGGGTCCGATTCCATGGATGATCGAAGTTGCGGCAATTCTTTCAGCGGTTATAAATCATTGGGAGGACTTCGGAATCATTTTCGCATTATTACTTTTAAATGCAGTTGTTGGTTTTTGGCAGGAACACAAAGCGGACAATGCAATTGAGTTACTGAAACAGAAGCTCGCTCTGAGAGCTCGAGTTTTAAGGGATGGTAAATGGGGAGATATACTGGCAAAGGATTTGGTACCCGGTGATGTTATTCGTGTTAGGTTGGGAGATATAATCCCCGCTGATATTAAGCTGATAGATGGGGATTATTTATTAACCGATGAATCAGCTTTAACCGGTGAATCTCTGCCGGTTGAAAAACATGTTTCGGATATTGCATATGCCGGAGCAATAATAAGGCAGGGTGAGATGAATGCAATGGTTGTTTCTACTGCAATGAACACATTCTTCGGACAAACAGCTAAGCTTGTTGCGGAAACAAAAACAAAAAGCCATTTTCAAAAAGCGGTTATAAAGATAGGAAACTATTTGATAATACTTGCAGTTGTTTTGGTTACTATAATTTTTCTTGTAGCTTTATTCCGCAATGAAAGTATCATTGAAACACTACAGTTTGCTCTTGTCTTAACAGTTGCGGCAATTCCCGTAGCACTGCCTGCTGTGTTGTCGGTTACAATGGCAGTTGGAGCTACAGTACTTTCGAAGAAAAAAGCAATTGTGAGTAAACTGATAGCGATTGAGGAAATGGCTGGAATGGATATTTTATGTTCGGACAAAACTGGAACAATAACAAAAAATCAATTGACGGTTTCTGAAGTGAAACCATTTGGAGATTTTAATGTTGACGATATACTGATTTGTGCTTCTCTTGCTTCACGCGAAGAAGACAAGGACCCTATTGACGATGCAATATTAAACAAGAGTAAACTTGTTGAATCCATTGATACGAAAATAAAAGAATATAAAGTAATTTCATTTAAACCATTTGATCCAGTGTCCAAAAGAACAGAGGCAAATATAAGGATAGAAGGTAAGTCAGAAATGAAAGTGACAAAGGGTGCACCGCAGGTCATACTTTCATTGCTAAAGAACAAGGATGAAGTGAGAGAACATGTAAATAATTTAGTTGACAAACTTGCCTCATCTGGTTACAGAGCCCTGGGTGTTGCGAAGACTGACACAAAAGGAGAATGGAAATTTGTTGGTATTATTCCTTTATTCGACCCACCGCGTGATGATTCTGCGGTAACAATTAGCACAGCACAATCAATGGGGGTAAAAGTGAAAATGGTAACAGGCGATCATACTGCAATAGCTAAAGAGATTGCCGGCAAGGTGAATCTTGGAACAAACATTCTTGCTGCTTCTAAAATTTTAGAGACGAATGATACTCAAACAGAAAAGATTGTCGAAGAAGCCGATGGATTCGCAGAGGTGTTTCCCGAACATAAATATAAGATTGTGGAAGACCTACAGGCCTGTAAACACATTGTGGGTATGACAGGGGATGGTGTGAATGATGCACCTGCTCTTAAAAAAGCTGATGCAGGGATTGCGGTAGATGGCGCGACTGATGCCGCAAAATCTGCTGCCGATATAGTTCTTACAAGTCCTGGTTTATCGGTTATTATCGATGCTCTAAAAGAGAGCAGAAAAATTTTTCAGCGAATGGGCAGCTATTCTATTTATCGTATAGCAGAAACTATTCGTGTTCTTTTCTTTATAACACTTTCGATTATTGTTTTTAATTTCTATCCTGTTACGGCTATTATGATCGTGCTGATAGCACTTTTTAATGATGCACCTATTATGGCTATTGCATACGATAATGTGGAGTATTCAAACAAACCGGAAAAATGGAAGATGAGAATTGTTTTAAGAATGGCAACGTTCTTAGGAATTCTCGGTGTAATATTTTCGTTTTCAGTCTTCTATATTGGTGAAAATGTTTTTCATTTGTCGCACGGTGAAATTCAATCTTTTATTTTTCTAAAACTTGCAGTTGCAGGACACCTCACAATATTTTTAACGAGAACACGTGGGTACTTCTGGACGATTAAACCGAGTGCTGCTCTTCTCTGGTCTGCAATCGTAACTAAGTTGCTTGCAACCCTGGTCGCGGTATACGGGTGGTATATATCACCAATAGGATGGAAGCTTGCTTTATTTGTATGGGGATATGCTATAATTGCGTTTGTTATTTCAGATTTCTTAAAAGTTCAAGCTTATAAAGTTCTATATAAGAAAAACATGTTAATTAATAAAACCTGAATCAAAACATTTTTTTAATCAATCTAAACAATTTTTTTTATTATGAAAATTGAAAATTATTTAGTTCCACCTAATGAAAAAATTAAATTATCTGATTATCCAACAGATGTCAAAGACCATTCACTCTCTAAGAAGGGCGCTGAGGAATTGTTGCACGAAGGCATACAAAAGATGACAGTTTACCAGGACAAGCTTTATGCGTATGATAAATATGCAATGTTAATAGTTTTTCAGGCAATGGATGCCGCCGGGAAAGATGGAGCGATAAAGCACGTGATGAGCGGTTTGAATCCACAAGCAACTCAGGTATATAGTTTTAAACAGCCGTCTGCAGAAGAGTTGGACCATGATTATTTATGGCGTGTTTCTAAATGTTTACCGAGAAGAGGGCATATAGGAATATTTAACAGATCACATTATGAGGATGTATTAATTGTTAGAGTCCACGAACTTTTAAACAACAAAAAGATTCCCCCAGCACTTGTAACAAAGAACGTTTGGAAAAGAAGATTTAGACAAATAAGAGATTTTGAAAAATACATTTATGAAAACGGGATAATCCCGATAAAATTTTTTCTTCATATATCTAAGGAAGAGCAGCGGAAAAGATTTTTGAAAAGGGCGAATGAACCAGCGAAAAACTGGAAAATATCACCATCAGACATAAAAGAAAGAGGTTTTTGGAGAGACTATCAAAAATGTTATGAGGAAACAATTTCTGCTACAAGTATGAAACATTCTCCATGGTATATTATTCCTTCGGATACGAAAAGATATGCAAGGTTGATTATATCCGAAATTATTTTAAAAACATTCGAAAGTATGAATTTAGAATATCCTACACCATCAAAAGAACAGTTTGATTATATTGAGAAATATAGAAAGGCACTGAATGACGAAGAGAGTTAATCTCTCTGGTTTCTTAATGATATAATAACTTTTTGCAAGTAATCTATTATTCCCCTTGTTTAAAAAATAAATTTAATAGAAATTATAAAAGCACCAAAAAATATTTATTAAAACGTATTTAAAAGTTCTTTCCATAAATTAAATATAAAAAAATGAAAAGGGTCACCCTGTTCACAATAATATTGCTTTTAGCAGTATCTTTTGGTTGTAGCAAGAAGGGGGAACAGGATGAGATTAAGGTTAAGAACGTAGAAGAGAAAAGTGTAATAAAGGAAGAATCTAAAAACAGTACAGAAAAAAAGGAAAATAATAAAGAAAAAAACACCCCCGAGAAGAATGTTAAAAAATCCAGTGGTAAAGATAAGAAAAACACTCCACAAAGAATTAAATCTACAGAAGCAAATTCTTTTATTGGAAAGAGTGTAATTTTAAAGGGGTATATTGCAGATGTTTTTATGACTGACAAAGTAGCGTATCTTAACTTTGAAAAAAAATATCCTGATAATCCTTTTTCTGGTGTAATTTTTGAGAAACACTTTTCTGATTTTGATGACTTAACGAAGTATGAAAACAGAACTGTAGAGGTTAAAGGGAGAGTAACAAAGTATAAAGGAAAACCGCAGATTATTTTGAATTCAGAAAATCAAATCAGAATAGTAGATTAGCAAGAAAAAAACATAATAATAAGTAATGAAGATGGACACTGTCTCGCGTTGTGGATATGTAGCCGTTGTTGGGAAACCCAATACTGGAAAGTCAACTTTAATGAACCAATTGCTTGGTATTACCTTGAGTGTTGTAAATCGGAAGGCACAGACGACCAGGAATAAAATAGTTGGTATTCTTTCGAAAGATAATTACCAGGTGATTTTTCTTGATACACCCGGGATACTCGAACCAAAATATGAACTGCAAAGGTTTATGATATCTGAAATAACATCCTCTTTAAAAGAGGCAGACATTATTCTTCAAATAATGGACGCTACAAAAATTGATAAAAAGGAACTGGTGAAATCAGAGAGCAAGTATGAAAACCTTTTCAAAGGCAAGAAGAGAATTAATGTGATTAATAAAATGGATCTTGTCGCAAAAGAAAAAGTCCTTAGTTTGATTGGAGTTCTTAAGACGGCTCTCAACTACGAAAATATTGTACCAGTTTCTGCACTGAAGGCAATTAATATAGAAGAATTAGAGAAAGTTATTGTAGAAAACCTTCCCGAATCACCTTTCTTTTATGACAGGGAAACAATAACGGACAAGCCTGAGAAATTTTTTGTCAGTGAAATTATCAGGCAAAAGATATTAGAGATGTTTCATGAAGAAATACCCTATAGTGTTTTTGTTCAAATAAGAAAATTTACAGAGAGGGAAAATTCAAAAGATTATATAAATGCAGAAATAATACTCGAGCGAGAATCCCAAAAAGTAATTTTGATTGGCAGAAAGGGTGAGAAGATAAAAAAACTTGGAAGCCTTGCAAGAAAAAGCATTGAAGAATTTCTTGGAAGAGAAGTGTATCTGGAGCTTTTTGTAAAAGTAAGAAAAGATTGGAGAAAGGATAAAAGGTTTATTAAAAGCAACCTCTTTTGAAATGCCGATAGGTTGAATGTGCGAATCAAAAATGTGTTCGAAAAGTTCTTGTTTCGGAATAGGTTACAGCTTTGTACCCCACGTCGTTTCTAAAAGCCTTTGGCTTTACAAAATCGTCTACAGAAAAATAAGTCAGATACATTGACACGTACCACTTAAATTCATCACCGCTTAAAATACTACCAGCATACCCAATGGGTGAGTTAATTTGATGGTCGTTTGTAACAACGTAGAAATCTCCAACAGGATCAAAGCAGTGAAAATGAACAACGTAAATACCGGTACCGGACCCCCAATCATATGAAAACTGTGTGTTTTTACTTACACCATAAAATTTATCCTGCGGGGCATTAAGCTTCGGAGGTGTTTCACTATTAATATTCATGCTTGTCCCGGGATAAGAGTAAACATAATTTACAAAACCTGCCCCGTCTTTATAAAACCCGTTGCCAGAAACTTTTAGTCTGAAACCCAGGGGAAGACTTTGAGGAACTGGGACATTGGTTGAATAAATATCTCCCTCGGTTGTATTTAATAATATTTCAGCATTCCTGTGCAGGGCAAGGAAATCAGCATAAACCGAGAATCCTTTTTTATTATAATCTAATATAGGTAGAAAGAGTGTGATAAATGAATTTCCAGGATCTGTAAACTGATAAAGACTATCAAAAGAAATAGTTAAAGGGTAGAAATCTTTCGTTATTGTAAGGGGTTTTTCACCATATTTTTCGTATGATTTATTAGTCTTCTCTAGATAAATTATTTTACCATTTATACTGCTTGATGCAGAGGGCCACTCTACTGTTATTAATTTCTGAGTCTCCCCGGGTGATAATATAACATCGTTAGAAGAAAAAATATCATCACTAACAAATTTTATTAGAACTGACCGCCCGGATGGAACTGGCGATATGTTTACCTTGACAACTTCAGTGTTTACATATCTTGAAGCTTGTACACCAAAAAAAGTCAATTCAGGATTTAATACATTAAGACCTAAATAAGTTACCCCAATAGCATTTGCGGCATCGAAAATAGTGAGATTATATGGAAATTTATCGGAAGATAGTTTGAATTTTCCATTCTCGTCTGTAGTCGCACTCCCACCGTATGAAATACTTATTGAGACATTAGGGACCGGGAAATTTCGTTCATCGAGTAATCGCCCCTTTATTATTTCAGCATTAGCGGATAATACAGCGTACTGAAAAAACAAAAATAAAAGAAACAAGAATGCTGCTTTAAAAAAACCTCCTGATTTTTTTTCCATTTTATATGGGTTTTTCTTAAAAGTAATATTTTATTTATGTTTCTTATAGACCAAAATTTTCTCACCCCTCATATTCAAGTCTCGATATTTCGTCTCTCAATTCTGCAGCCCGTTCAAATTCAAGGTCCTTTGCGGCATTTTTCATTTCCGTACGTAACTGGTCTATTAATTCCTTTCTTTGTTCACCGGTTATTTTTTTAAATAGTGGTTCTGTAATAATACTAAGAGATGATTTCTTAGTATCTTTCTTCTTCTTTTTGTACTCTAAATTTGTCTTTGAATCTGCAACTATTGTAGTAGACATGATTTCTTCGTATGTTTTATAAATCGTTTGTGGTTCGATCCCATTTTTCTTGTTATATTCTTCCTGAATTTTTCTCCTGCGGTTTGTCTCTTTTATTACTTTGTCCATTGACTCTGTAACTTTATCGGCATACATAATAACTATTCCGTTTGCATTTCTAGCTGTCCTGCCTGCGGTTTGGAGTAATGATTTTTCTGATCGGAGGAAACCTTCTTTATCAGCATCGAGAATTGCAACTAATGAAACTTCCGGAAGATCAAGACCTTCTCTCAATAGATTAACTCCTACAAGTACATCGAAATCACCAAGTCTTAATCCTCTTAAAATATCAACCCTGTCAAGTGCGTCAATTTCAGAGTGCATGTATTTTACACGGATGCCTATATCCAAAAGATAATCCGTAAGGTCTTCACTCATTCTTTTTGTAAGTGTTGTAACGAGAACCCGTTCGCCTCTTTTGCTTCTAAGCCTGATTTCATTTATTAAATCGTCTATTTGATTCTTTACTGGTTTTACCTGAACTTCCGGGTCAAGTAAACCTGTAGGTCTTATAACTTGTTCAACAATTACGCCCTCACTTCTTTCAAGTTCGTAATCTCCCGGGGTCGCTCCTACAAATATTACCTGGTTAATCATAGATTCCCATTCCTCAAATGTCATAGGTCTGTTATCGAGGGCAGAAGGAAGCCTGAAACCGTGCTCGACAAGTGTTTTCTTCCTCATTCTGTCGCCGTTATACATACCCCTTATTTGGGGAACAGATACGTGTGATTCATCGACAATTAGAAGAAAATCTTTTGGGAAATAATCGAATAAGCATGCAGGTCTTGAACCCGGAGGTCTCCCATCGAGATGACGGGAATAATTTTCTATTCCGCTGCAATACCCCACCTCTTTTATCATTTCAATATCAAAATTTGTCCGTTGTTCCAATCTTTGAGCTTCAACGAGTTTTCCCTCAGAGTATAAAGTATTTAGACGTTCTGCTAACTCGGCTTGAATGTTTTCCATTGCCGCATCGATTTTATACTGACTTGTTACAAAATATTTTGCCGGATAAAGCGAGACGCTATCGTCTATTCCTACAATTCCACCATTTTTTCTGTTTATGTAGCGAAGATTTTCTATTTCATTGTCAAACATCTCTATTCTTATAGCTGTTTCGTTTTCGAAGGCTGGTACAACTTCTACTATGTCACCACGTACCCTGAAGTTTCCACGTTTGAATTCATAGTCATTTCTTACGTAATGTATATCTACTAATTTTGAAAGTAATTTTTTTCGAGAAATTTTCTCTCCCTTTTTAAGTATTAAAATTTGTTCGGCATATTCCTCCGGAGCCCCTATTCCATAAATGCAGCTAACGGATGAAACTATAATAACATCTTTTCTCCCTTCGAGGAGTGAAGCCGTCGCTCTTAACCTGAGTCTGTCAATTTCTTCATTTATTGAAAGATCTTTTGCAATGTAAGTATCTGTTGAAGGAATGTAAGCTTCCGGTTGGTAATAATCATAGTATGAAATAAAAAATTCAACTTTGTTTTCCGGAAAGAACCTTTTGAATTCACCGAACAACTGTGCCGCAAGCGTTTTATTATGTGACATGATAAGAACAGGCTTACCTACATTTTTTATAACATTTGATATAGAAAATGTTTTTCCAGAGCCCGTGACACCCAGGAAGGTTTGACATTTTATTTTTCGTAAGATACCATTCGTCAATTCTTTTATTGCCCTTGGCTGATCTCCTGTTGGTTGATATATAGATTCGAGTTTATATTCCACAATTAAATAAAGTAGTGAAGAAGATATTAATTTTAATAATAAATTTATATTAATGAGAATTAAAATACAATCAACATTCAAAACAATATAGATTTATCTTGTTGTTCCAGATATATTATGAGTACCTGAAAATTCAGAATAATATTTTCCCGGGATATTCTTCAGAATAAAAGTTTCTTTTTCCGGTGATATAATTTCAAATTGTTATAATCGAAATATCTTGATAACTTAAGTTATTATGGAGAAAGTCAATATAGCAATTATTGGAGCGGGAGTTGTAGGACTAGCGGTCGCTGCGTATGTATCCAGGAAGAAACAAAATGTTTTAGTAATTGAGAGGCATGAATCTTTCGGACAGGAGACTTCGAGCCGAAACAGCGAAGTTATACATGCGAGTATTTATTACCCAAAGAATTATCTTAAAGGCAAGTTGTGTCTCAGAGGCAATGAGATGATGTATGATATTTGTAAGAGAAACAAAATTCCTCACAACAATACGGGGAAACTTATTGTTGCTGTAAATAAAGATGAAGAAGCTGTCCTTCCTGATTTACTTGAGCTTGCAAAGAATAACGGTGTCAGGGGAGTTAGAATTGTGTCACAAGAGGAAATTAAAAAGCTTGAACCGAACGTTCATGCAGTTGCTGCTGTTTACTGCCCCTCCTCAGGGGTAGTGGACTCGCATAGCCTTATGGAGTTTTTTGAGACATCTGCTAAAGAGAGTGGAGTGGATTTTGCTTATGATGTTGAAGTAAATTCAATTAAAAAAAGCAGTGATGGTTACACTTTAGGAGTAAGAGATACAGACGGAATGGGATACGAATTTTCAACAAGAGTTCTTATTAATTGTGCGGGTTTTGAATCAGGTAACTTAGCACAACTTGCAGGTATCGACATAGATAAAGCAGGCTACAGAATTAATTACCACAAAGGAATCTATTTCAGAGTTACGCACGGATTTAAAAAATTTCCACGTGTGCTCATATATCCTGTTCCACCAGAATCAGGATCAGTTGGGATTCATACCTGTCCTGACCTCGCTGGCGGGATGAGACTTGGACCGCATTTTTTCTGGTCGGATACGATAGACTATAAAGTTGATGATACATATATTGATTTATTTTATAAAACAGCAAAACAATATCTCCCTTTTCTTAAAATAGAAGACATACAACCTGACATGGCTGGAATCATGTCTGCTGTACAAAAACCCGGAGAAAGCATGAAAGATTTTGTAATTAAACATGAGATTGATAAAGGATTACCGGGATTCATTAACTTAGTTGGGATAGAATCACCCGGTTTGACTTCTGCCCCAGCTATTGGAGAAATGGTAGCAGGTATGGTAAAAGAACGGGTGTAGAGTTTTAAAAAACTTGTTTTCAACATTTAAAATTTATTTTTTAATATTAAGTTCTAAAATAAAAATCTATGTCAAAATCAGAGCGTTTTAAAGAAAGATATAAGACTGGTGATATTCCCTGGGATATTGAAAAACCGGATTTTAATCTTATAGAAACAGTAACAAAAGAACCTATAAAAAGTTGTAAAGCCCTAGAAGTTGGATGCGGAACGGGAGACAACTCCATATGGCTTGCTCAAAACAATTTCAAAGTTACAGGGACCGATATTTCAGAGATTGCAATAGAAGCTGCAAAAGAAAAGGCATTACAGGCAAATGTTAAATGCACTTTTATTACACTCGATTTTTTGAAAAGTAAAATTAAGAGTGCACCTTTCGGTTTTGCATTTGACAGAGGTTGCTTCCATTCTTTTGGTTTGGTTAAAGAACGAAGAAAATATGCTAAGAGTGTAGCTGCTCATTTAGTAAAGCATGGTTTGTGGTTAAGTCTTATCGGTAGTGCTGATGATAAGCCCAGGGATACTGGCCCGCCCATGCGAACAGCAAGAGACATCGTCGATGCGGTTGAACCTTATTTTGAAATACTATTTATCAAATCAAGTCATTTTGAATCCAATCGTCCTAGTCCTGCTAAAGCGTGGGTTTGTTTGGTGAAAAAGAGGGGTTAAAACACGAAGATTTTTTACCGGAAATTGGATTTTATCATTTTGACAGCCATTTATCATATAAGTCAGGTCGGCGATCACGAAGAAATAGTTTTTTCGCGTGTGAATTCTTGGCTTCATTAAGGTTAATATCGCAGAAAAGTATTTCTTCACAGTCTTTATCGGCTCGGGCAATTACTTTTCCATCCGGGTTACACACAAAAGACTCACCTGAGAATTCTATCTTCTTTTCTTTCCCGACACGATTGCATAGGGCTGTATAGTATCCGTTCTGGAAAGATGCCACCTCCAATTCAGCTTCGTATAAACCGTCTGGCCATTCGTCGGCTGTGCCTGCTTGAGGTACGACGACGATTTCTGCTCCATTTAATGCAAGAGCTCGCATATATTCCGGAAAATGTCTATCGTAACAAATTGCAATCCCAATTTTTCCATATTTGGTATTATAAACTGGGGCGCCTAAATTACCAGGTTTATAATAACCTTTTTCATGAAAACAAGGGTAATCAGTAATATGTATCATGCGAGTTTTGCCGAGAAGAGTACCATCAGAATTAATAATTGGAGATGTATCATATGTATTAGTACCGTCTTTTTCTAATAAATTAAATACCACGACGACACCATATTGAGCTGCTAACGAAGAAAATGCTTCAGTTGTTGGTCCAGGGACTGTTTCGGAAAGTTCGATTACATTTGATTTTGCTTTTTCCTGAGGGTAGAAGGGTTCGAATGCAAGTTCTGAATAGCAGACTATCTGAGCTCCTTGATGTGCAGCTTTTTTTAGGGCTTCCATCCCCTTATTAATGTTGCTTTCTTTATTGTAAGATGTGCATTGTTGAATGAGAGCAAGTTTCATAAATGGTTTTCAATTTATTAATAGTATGAATTGAGAAATTCAAATTTTTTAGAGAGCGTAATTGGATCATAATAAAAATATTACGGAGATTACTTAACAAAAATCATCTTTGCTGTTTTTTGATAATTACCTGCTTTGAAAAAGTAAATATAAACCCCGGTAGTAACTTGATTTCCGTTATCATTTTTTCCATCCCATTTTACATTATGTTTCCCTTCCTTAATCTGCGAATTAACTAATGTGCGAATTTTTTGACCAGTAATGTTATAGATAAAAAGCTCCACTTTACCCGATTTTGGTATTTGATAAGTTATGATGGTTACAGGATTGAAAGGATTGGGGTAATTCTGACTTACATTATATTTATCAGGTAGAGACTGTCCTTCCTGAATGCCGGTTGCAATATTTTTTTTGAGTAATAGTCCCTGGCTACCACATACGAATGCGACGGTTGGAGTTGGAGAATAGATTGTAAAAAGTGCAGCCGGATAATTAGCATAATCTACTGACCAAGTTGCACCTCCATCTGTTGTCATACGGATAGCACCAGGGGTACCGACTAAGTATCCATAACTTTCACTGAACATAAGAATATCATGATTAAGATCTCCAGCAGTTAAGGTGTTCCAATTGTTTCCGCCGTTTGTCGTTTTTAAAACTTTGGAATAATCACCAACAGCAAACCCATAATTTACATTTAGGAAATGTATACCGAGAAATAAATCGATTGGCAAACCTGTAAAAACATTACTCCAAATGTTTCCACCGTTAGTAGTCTTAAAGATTTTATTACCTCCTGCGGAATACCCTATACTATCGTTAACAAAGCTAAGATCATATGCTGCTACATTTGAAGCGATTATATTCCAGTTGATCCCGCCATTTGTTGTTTTAAAAAGTGGTGACGCACCCCCTACCAATCCATTTAAGGAATCTAAAAAGATAATTGAATACAAAGAACCGGCACCTGAAATTCCTGTTACAGGACTCCAGTTAGTTCCACCGTTCGTGGTTTTGTGTAAGGCTCCGTACCAACCTCCGGCAAAACCAAAATTATTGTTGATAAAGAAAACGCATTCAAGATGATCGCTTATACCAGAAGGAATAACATTCCAGTTAGTTCCACCGTTCGTGGTTTTCAGAACAGTACCATTTTTCCCAACAACATAACCCGTATTGGTAGACGGGAAATGGATAGAGTTCAGCACTTCACCTGTTCCGGAATTTAAGACTGTCCAGTTTGATTGTCCACGAAGAGGAGCGTAAAGAATAAAAATAGCTAATAAAATAGTTGTAAAAGGTTTCATAAGAATATTTTATTTATTAATGAGATATTTTTGAGATGATAGCCTTTATTATTTCGAAAATCCACGAACAACAATTTTTCCTACCACTCTTCCAGTTTCACTACGAATATGGGCTTCCCGGATTTTTTCAACGGGATATATTTTTTCTATAATAGGAATAATTTTTCTGCTTTCGGCCATATTTTTGAGAACTTCTAAATCCCCCGCAGATTTTTTGCTTGGTGTTATCATAACATTTTTTGATTTCTTTGATCTGAACATGTTAATAAATGGTGACAATATAAAAGTTTCAAATGAAGGCAGTGTTGTAATATATGTACCCCCTGATTTTAGAGTATCTTTTACTTTAGAAAACGATTGATTACCAACAGCGTCAAAGAAGATATTATAGGATTCCTTTTCCTGCAAAATGTCTTCTTTTGTATAATCAATTGCATTGTCTACACCAAAATTTTTTATGGTTTCTATATTCTTTGAGCTGCATACTCCAGCTACTCTACAGCCAAGAACTTTTGCAATTTGAACAGCATATATACCTACGCCTCCTGAACAGCCATTAATCATAACATAATTATCCTTTCTAACTTTTCCCTTATGAACAAGAGATTGATATGAAGTTAATGCAGCAATTGGTAATGATGCAGCATCTTCAAAACTTAAATTTTTAGGTTTTAAACATGTAATGTTTTCATTCACCTTAAGGAGTTCTGCATATGCTCCACCTTTAAAGCCATGTAAGTTTCCGTAAACCTCATGACCTATTTTGTATTTTGTAACCTGCCTTCCAACTTCGGTAACTATTCCAGAATAATCTGTGCCTAATATTTTCGGGGGTTTACTACCGGTTAATATTTTGGCATCACCACGCCTTACTTTCCAATCCACAGGATTAATTGAAAAAGCCTTAACATTAACAAGGATTTCTTTGTCATTAATCTTTGGTTTTTCTATTTCCTGGATCTTCAAAACTTCTGCCGAACCGTATTCAGATGTTATGACTGCTTTCAAATTTTCGCTTAGGGTTTATCATTTACTTATAAAAAAAACATATAAAGATTATAAACTAATATCAACAGTGTATTTCCTTCCTTGTCGTCAATTCGTATATTATAATATTTTTTTAATTAATTTGCAAAAAATTATAAACAAATATCTTTTATAAATCGCTTTGTAATATTTTTAAGAATAAACAGTGATTATTAACATGAAAGTTTTTCTTGTTATACTATCAATTCTATTTTTAATGTTACCACCAACACTCTATGGACAAAAATATGGTGATCTTTGGCAGCTTTATTCTGATGGAGATTTTCAGCGGGTAATAGAACTTACAAAGGTGGAATTAATTGGTTAATAATCCGAATGACCAGGATCTAAATTCGCTCGTAGGAAGAGCATTAACCGAACTTCAAAGTTTTCGTGAAGCTATTCCCTTCCTAGAAAATGTTGTGTCAGGTAGTAATTCTGACGCTTCATCCCGGGCATGGGCATTGAATTATTTAGGGAAATGTAATTTTGCCTTGGGGGATTATACAAACTCTAAAAGTAATTTTCAAAAATGTATTGAATTAAACGCGACTAAAAATGCAACTAATTCTTCGTCTGGATGGATGGGAGCTTTAGGATTTGATCCGTTCTATAGTGATTGGAGAATAATAGAAACAGGACATTTTATTTTTCATTTCCCCCCAAATATAAGGATTAGCAATGTTGATGAATTCGCAGAGGAAAGAGAAGTAGCATTAGTTAATATAAATTCTTTCTTCGCAAGTTCTTTGCCGAAGAAAATTGATTATTTTTTATGGAACTCAGAACTAGATGCTCAAAGTGTGGGAATTTCAAAGCTCGGATTTGCGAAACCTGAGTTTTGTGTTATTCATTCCCTTATTGACCAGTCAATTGGTCATGAGATGACCCATGTAATTACTCATCAGCTTGTTGGTAACCCTAAAAAGATTAGCCTGATTAATGAAGGTACAGCTGTTCACTTCGACCAGACAGGTCAAGATAAATTGCGAATAGTAAAAAGTAAATTGCGGGGACAGTTTGTATCAGTTACAGAACTTTGGGAGAACTGGGAAGCTTTATCTCCAGAGGTGTCCTATCCTTTGTCCGGAGCTTTTGTAAAACTTTTAATCGAAAAAGGTGGTAAAGAAAAGTTTTTAGAACTTTTGAAAGATCAATCATTTGATAACGCAGCTGTAATTTACGGTGAACAGTTGAGTGATATTATTACCGAGTTTGAAAGGAGTCTTAGCGAATAAGATGTCTCTTCAATAAATATTTGTTTGAGAAAATTGTGTGGTAATTGTGAATTCCTCTAATATATGATTCTGTTCCAAATGGTTTTGGATTACAATTAGTTACCGTATGTTATTCAGCTTATCAGATATTATTATATTATGACTCGTCAAGCTCCTTGTTAATCTTATCCAGCATATCTTTGGCACTCTTAAGGTCAGGAATAATACTGAGAGCCTTTTCATAATCTTCTTTTGCTTTTTCAAATTCGCTAATTTTATAATATAAAAACCCTCTGCTTTCATAAGCATCAGAATTGTCTGGAGAATATTGTACATATAAATTGAACATTTCAAGTGCTTCGATGTAAGCTCCTTTTGTTAGGAACAAAAACCCAAGTTCTTTTGAAGCCTTACTTTTACCAGGGAGACCGTCTAAAGACTTTCTGTAGTATTCGGAAGCGTTTGTGTAATATCCTGATTCATAAAGAAGTCGTCCCGAAAGCAAGTTAAAAATGTAAAACCTTTTATCTTTCTTGTATTTCTCCGAAAGATTTTTCAGTTCATTTATAAGTTGAGTACTATCGCTCTTATATATTTTTAATTTTATAACATTTTTAAATATCTCTTCGGGAAAAAATTGGGTCAAAGAAATAATTTTATCCTCTATTTCAGAAGGGAATCTAAATATATGGCGGATTTGTTTTGAATCCTGCTCGTAGGCTTCGATATAGTGAGTAAAGAAACATACTGGTCCTAACATCAAACATTTCTTAAGAGCTGCTCTTCCTAAGACTTTATCGATTGAATTTGCCATTTGCGTTCCCATCGTATTAAAAGGTCCTCTTTCACTACCACCAGTATTTATGAGACTATCTATTATCGTAAGTTTTTTTCTTTTTTTAATTGCGTTAAATGTTTTTTTGAAAAAAAGGAAGTCCTTTTCCAATAAAACTGCGGGCCGGTTTTCCTGAAGTATTGCTGCAATATGGTTTGCCGTACCGCCCGTGAAGACGATAGTCATTACTTTTAGCAGGAGTGAGTCTTTAGGATTTACAAGATATGAATATACGTTTAACTGATTTTCTCTCAGAGCATCGAGATATAATTCCCGTGTTATCAATTTCACGAGGTAATCATAGTCATCACCAATATATTCCAGGTCAATACCGAATTTATTATCTGCTATTTTCCAGTGTGAACCATTGTTTCCTAATAGGAAGAGTATTTCTGTAGTTAAAGAAAGGTCTTTTGGAAAATACAAAGCCAGGTGGCTAAGGATTTCATATTTGATCTTTGCTTCATTGTATTGAATTGAACCAATAAGCTTTCGAAAATCTTTGATGTGTAGAGAAATACCGCCGAAATTATAAAAGCTGGTCGGATTTATTAATTTATATAAAACAAAAAGTGGTTCGTTTAATTGTGAATTTTTAAGGCATTTAATGAGTTCGTCTTTAGTTATGCCATTCTTATTGTTCGGTTTTAGTATGGCTTGTATTAGTTCGGAGTTGTCTATAATATCCGATATGTCATCCGGCAAGGTTTCTTTTTCAAGAAGATCGATAATTTCATTTGCTCCTGAATAGTTGTAATCTAATTTTACATCTAAGTTTACATTTTCTAATATGTTTGAAATATACTCTCTGTTTTTAAATGATTTTCCACCAAACAGGAACGGTCTTCTAATTACCGAAAGTGTTACAGCAGATGATATTAATCCTGCAAAAGTGTTTCTTTCATTGAAATCTTTTAACCCAATTCTTATTTTTGTATCCCATTTTTCCTGGTTTCTTTTTAGGTCAAGTCTTACTATTTCAGGTAACCTTTTTAAATCGTTGAGTGAATCGAGTTTTATTAGTTCACGGAAGAGTATTCTTGCTTCTTCTATAGTGTATTCATTCATTAGTAATTTTACTGCTGATGAAATTGCTTCGGAGGATGATAAATCATTAAAAAGAAGATCGACCCATTCCCAATCTCTTTCAAAATCAAAACCGTATTTGCTTTGTGCTTTTAGAGTTCCACAAGGATTAAGTAATATAATAAGCGTAGATATACAGAGGAAATAAACGAGTACGCGTTTAATACAAGGTATCATGATTGTAAGATTTTTTTAAAATACCTTTTTGTAAATTATTTTATCTTCGTAACAAGACTTATTTCTTTAAGAACATTATCAATTTTGGCTAACTCATCAACATCACCGGTCTTAACAACCGCACTTCCTTTTGTGTGAGCAATGATAGCAATTTGTTCACATTGTAATAAGTCGTAACCAGTAGCTTTTTGCAACTGAAGAACCACATCATCCCAAAAATGCCGGGAGTTATACAGTATAAGCTGCCGCATTACCGGTACGTCTTCGTCTAAGCTATATTCTTCGGAAGTCTTGGTTGACATTTATTAAAAGTAAAAATTGTTTCAAAATTAATTTCTTGAAAACTGACATATAATCTCACATATATCATCTTGTATCTGCCTGTAATAATTTGTGTTTCCCTTGAATCCATTCATTGTAATGTAAAATAATATTAATTCATCATCTCTTGATACTGCGTAACCTGACAATGTACTTACGGAATTAAGCGTTCCTGTTTTTGCATGGACATTAGATTCTGCTTCTGTTCCTATCATCCTTTTTCTAAGAGTACCATCAACACCTGCTATAGAGAGTGAGTTATAATAATAATCGAATATATCCTCCTGGTCATACATAAATTTTAATAATCGAATCAGCATATCAGACGTAACCATATTGTATCTTGTTAAACCGGATCCTTCCAAAATCTCATAATTATTTCTGTCAATACCTATAGATGAAAGAAAACTTATAACAGCTTCGCTGCCCTTGCCAAGTGTGCCGGGAGGTGATTTATATTTTGCCCCGATAACTTTAAATAATGTGATTGCCGAATGGTTGTTGCTTGTTTTATTCATGTGGGTGATAACATCGTAAATCGAGTGTGATATCTCTGCAACCTCTTTTGATACACCGGGAGTATAACCGGATACTGTAATACCTTCGAATTTTATTTTTCTGTCTTTAAGCTCTGTAGCTAATAATTCTGCTGCTGAAGATGCCGGGTCATATTTGCTTTTATTTTTATCAAGATTAAGTGCACTGACGTATGGCCACCACTGCAAGTCTGTATCCGATTGGTAGTAATTCGCAAGGCCATAATATTCGTTGTCAAAATAAGATTCATCAAAGACTATGTTACCTGTTATTTCCATAATGTTTTTGTTTGCAAGTTTTTCTGCAAGATAGGAAATGTCTGATGAATTTAGATCAGGATCACCGTAACCTTTCAAATACAAATTTCCATTAATAACACCATCACTGATGTTATTATCGTCAGTGTAGACTATCGTTTTAAAAAAATATCCTGTTCCAAGCTTTACTAGGGCGGTAGCCGAGGTTACTAGTTTTGTTATTGAAGCAGGTATCATTTTCATTTTTGGGTTATATTCATATAAAAGATCATACTCTGATGCACTCACTATTTGGACTGAAACCTTACAATCTAAACCACTAACAATACTGTCAATCTTGTTTTGAAACTCAGTAAGATTATCAGCCTTTTTTTCGAGGGAAAGAATAACGTTAGTGAATACAAAGAGTAGGAGTACTAACAGTAGGGTCTTTTTTCTCAGCAATGTTTGTGTTTTGTTATGATGCATTTATGTTTAAGACAATTTTATTAGCTTTTCTTAGTAAGTTTTTAGATTCATTAAAAGTTATCGTGTTTAAAGCAGATTGGAAAGAACACCACTTATAATCAAGTATTTCTTTGCCATCTATTCGAACATTTTTGTCCTTAGCTTCTGCCATAAAATAATCGACACTTTTAATGACAAGTTTCTCTTTTTTGTTTCTGAATTCGTAGTTTTCTTTTAACAGGGTTTCATCGTGTACGAGTTCTAAGTCTGTAATTCCGGTCTCTTCATGTAGTTCTCTTAACGCCGTATCCGATTTTTTTTCTCCCGTTTCAGGATGTCCTTTAGAAAATGTCCAATGACCTTGTTTATGTTTTAGTATTAAATACTCAATCTTTTCACTTTTCTTATGAAAAACAATTACACCAACCGAGAAATCTTCTTTAGTTTTCGAGTTCACTTAAGGTACTGGTTGAATTTCTCTAAGTATAAAAATTTTTCTAAAAAGCATAAATCATCATTTATATATAAGATAATATTTTTGAAACAAAATACAATAACTTTAAAACAAATAAAAGTGTAGTCAAATAGCTACTTTGAGGCATTCCATATTTCATCCATCTCATCTAATGTCATATCTTCCAATTTCTTTTTGCTCGATTTAGCATAATCTTCGATCTTATTAAACCTTGTGATAAACTTCTCAATAGTCTTTCTCAAAGCATCCTCAGGATTTACTCTTAAAAATCGAGAATAATTAACTATCGAAAATAAAACATCTCCGAACTCATCTTCTATTTCACTATGACAAGTTCCTGAATCAATATTCTTTTTAAGTTCTTCTATCTCTTCGAGTATTTTTTGGTAAACCGGTTTTTCATCCTTCCAGTCGAAGCCTACTTTTGAAGCTTTTTCCTGGATTCTGTATGCCTTGAAAAGAGCAGGGAGTTCTTTTGGTACACCATCGAGTACTGATTCTCTTCCTTCTTTAGATTTCAACCTTTCCCAGTTTACCTTAACCTCTTCGCTGCCGGAAACTTTTAGATTATCGAAGACGTGCGGATGACGGGCAACGAGTTTTTCTATTTCTAAGTTTATGACATCACTTAAAGAAAACTCATTTTTCTCTTCTGCAATTGATGTATGAAAAACAACCTGCAAGAGAAGATCACCCAGTTCCTTTTTTAGTTCATCGAGATTATTGTTATCAATAGCTTCCAGGACTTCGTATGATTCTTCGAGGAGGCATCTTCTTAAAGAAGCGTGAGTTTGCTCTTTATCCCAGGGGCATTCTTTTCTTAATCTCTTTACGATTTTTACGAACTCGATAAACTCTTTTTCTGCGGTATTATTTTTTAAAGAAGACATCTGAGAATTTTTGTTAATGAAAACTGATGCAACTTAACCAGTAATGATTTAAAAATGAATTAAAAAATATTAATTTATTGTTTGGTGTTATAGAATGCCTTGAAACAACATCAATTAGAAATTACTTTTATATCGTTATCTTTTGATTATGATTCTAACCAAACAAAAGTAAAATATTAAATGAGTCCCACAATTTTTAGAGAAAAAGGATTTCGTTTTTATTTTTTATCTAATGAAGAAAGAAGAATGCATGTGCACATTGTATGTGAAGATGGAGAAGCAAAGTTTTGGATTGAGCCCATTATCTCATTAGCAAATTATTATGGATTGAATAAACACCAATTAAATACTATTCAAAAATTAGTTGAGAAGCATGAAAGCGAAATTATTAAAGACTGGAAAAGGCATTTCGGTGAGCGTTGAAAATATTACACAATTTGGAATATGGCTATATGTAAAAGGTAAAGAATATTTTTTAAGCTACGAAGATTATCCATTCTTTAAGAATAAAAAAATAAAAGACATTCAAAATGTAAAACTATTGCATGGGTTTCATTTGTATTGGCAATCACTGGATGTAGATTTGGAAATTGATAATCTTGAGAACCCGGAAAAATATCCGTTGAAGAGCAAAAAGCACATTACTAATTCATAAATTATCAGATGCTAAAATGAGATTCATTGAAGGTTTGGTAGTAAAGTACGATAATAGTTTAGGGAATTGTTATTCGGTACAGCCGGCAAGGGTGACCCGTGCAGTTACGTCTCGAAGATTGTGCCGTGAGTGTGGTGTTATTACATTTATGTCCCCGCAGAGTCTCTCGATTTTAGGACTCTGCGGAAATAAGAATGCGAAGAGTCCCTCAAAGAGCAGAGGAGACTCTCCGCAACGATTGAA
>CAYYJH010000018.1:32583-35759 GCA_964472195.1 uncultured Ignavibacteriaceae bacterium
AAAATTATGAAAATAGGTGTCCCAAAAGAAATTAAAACAAATGAAAACAGGGTAGCTGTTACACCGGTTGGTGTAGAGGTACTAACACAACATGAACATAAGGTTTATGTTGAATCCCAGGCAGGAATTGGAAGTGGTTTTACGGATAAAGATTTCAGAGATGCCGGGGCAACAATTTTGAGAACAGCGGCGCAGGTATATTCTGTTGCCGACATGATTATTAAAGTAAAAGAACCAATCGAACCGGAGTACAACCTTATCAAAGAAGGACAAATAATCTTTACATATTTCCATTTCGCTTCTTCGAAAGAGCTTACTGTTGCAATGAAAAAATCGAAATGCGTAGCGATTGCTTATGAAACTGTACAGAGAGCTGACGGGTCTCTGCCTTTGTTGATCCCGATGAGTGAGGTCGCCGGACGAATGGCAGCCCAGGAGGGTGCAAAGTATCTCGAGGAAGCTATGGAGGGAAGAGGAGTTCTTCTCGGCGGTGTACCCGGTACGGAGCCCGCCACCGTTGTGGTTTTAGGAGGTGGAATTGTTGGAACGAATGCTGCTAAGATAGCAGCCGGGTTTGGAGCGAAGGTGATAATTATGGACAATAATCTTTATCGTCTAAGATATCTTGATGATGTTATGCCCAAGAATATTACAACTTTGATGAGTAATCCATACAATATAAGAGAAGCTATAAAACAAGCTGACCTTGTTATCGGGGCGGTTTTGATTCCTGGAGCAAAAGCTCCCAAGCTTGTAACAAAGAAGATGCTTAAATTAATGAAAAAAGGCTCTGTAGTAGTGGACGTATCTGTTGACCAGGGCGGCTGTATTGAAACCTGTAAACCAACAACTCACGAGAAACCAATTTTTGTTGTTCATGGTGTTGTTCATTATTGTGTAGCAAACATGCCGGGCGCTGTACCTTTTACATCGACTATTGCCCTTACTAATGCAACACTACCTTATGCTGTAGAGATTGCGGATAAAGGATATCTGGAAGCGGTATTAACAAATGATGAAATTAAAAAGGGATTAAATATGATAAACGGTGTAATTACTTACAAAGGTGTTGCCGATGCTTTTGGATTTAGCTATAAACAGGTTGATGAAGTCTTATAAAATTTTTGTATAGGTATAGAAAATAGTCTGGAAATTTTAAATAATTTTTATAAATTTATAACGTTTTACTTTTCATTCTATATCATTTAACCTCCTTTTTTTGACGCAGGCTCCCCGCCTGCGTTTTTATTTGTACTGGTTTTATTTGTTTATTATATCAAACAGATTCAACAAACCATTACAAATTACACACAGTGTGTCATTTCAATAATTTAAAATATATTTATGGGGAAATCAAACATAAGAATTAATAAACAGGGTAAATCAAGAGAGGAATTGCTAACCTGCCTTGAGAAATTTGAAAAGAATTACAGTAAGGAAATCAAAGAATATGATTTGAGAATTCTTAAAATAGATGGCGGGTATAATATAAAAGTAGAAAAAAGTGTTTTATTCATGAACTTCTATCTTGATGCAAAGATAATTGCACTCGATGGTTATATCGATATAAATTATGATACGAACATACCCCAAAATAAGGTAAAGGAGGTTTTGGGTAAGGTTACAGAGGTTTTAGAAGAGTGTTAGTTAGCAATGCTTCGGATAAATTACTTATAATGGAAACCTCTTTATTATTTTGTAAACAGACCCGTGATAATCCAACTTACTCTGCATCAGGTAAAAACTGTTGATAGAAAAACTTAAATCAAAGCCTATCTTATCTGTTAATTCAACAAGATTTACTTTTTGATTTTTCTTTACCCTGCCTAAAGTTATATGCGGATGAAATTTTTTATCCGGTATAAAATCGAATTGTGATAAAACCTTCTTGATCTTACCGTATAACGCAACGGCTTTTTTATCTTCATTAAATAATTCAACTATTAAAACCCTTGGATGCTTTAGGTTTGGAAAGGCGTTTATTGAGTTTGCCTTAAAAAGTATACCACTTGTTTGAGAGTCTGAATTAACTGATTTTAATTCGTATGATATTTCTATTATCTTTTCGGGAAGCACATCACCTAGAAAAAATAAAGTCATGTGGAATTTATCTCTATTCTCCCAGCGGATACGGTTTACCTGTGATTCACCAATGTTTTTCTTAACGTCGTTTTGAATTTTATAAAAATCTTCTTTTGTTTCGTTACTTATATTTAGGGATATGAAACTACGCATGTTGTTTAAGGTGGTTTACGAAAAGTCTTTTGATAATTTACTTTTAATAATCATTCAATAGTTTTATCTTAGCTTACGAATAAATAAATCAAATATTAATGAAAAAACCTTGTCCAAAGGTTCTATATATTTATTCTTTACACATGATAATAAATTTGTAACTTTTATCTCTCCGTGCAAAAAAGATTTAATATACACAATAAAAACAATTAGACGTTTATGAACATAAGCCTAAAGAATAGAAATGCAATCGTTTGTGGTTCAACGAGTGGTATAGGGAAAGCAATAGCGATTGAATTTGCGAGTCTCGGCTCATCCGTAACCTTGTTTGCAAGAGACGAGAAAAAGTTAAAGCAAGTAATTATTGTTTTAAATAATGACGGTAGTCAAAGACATGATTTTGTAGCTGTAGATTTTGATGAACCCGATAATCTAAGGTTAAAAATGAGTGATTATGTTTCACAAAATTCACCTGTGCATATTTTAGTAAATAACACAGGTGGACCTCCCGCAGGTGATATTACAAAGGCAGATGTGTCGGAATTTCAAGATATTTTCTCAAGGCATTTGGTGTGCAATCAAATTTTAGTGCAGGCACTTCTTGAAGGAATGAAAAAAGAAAAATATGGAAGGATAATAAATATAATATCTACTTCTGTTAAGCAGCCGATAAACGACCTTGGAGTTTCCAATACAATAAGAGGTGCGGTTGCGAGCTGGGCAAAGACTCTTGCGAATGAAGTTGGCAGGTTTGGGATAACGGTTAATAATCTATTACCCGGAGCAACAAAAACTGAGCGGTTGTATGAAATCATAAAAGACAGAGCTATTAAAAGAGGAAAAACCGAAGAGGATGTTGTTCAAAAAATGACAGAAGAAATACCGGCAAGGAGATTTGCCGAACCGGAGGAATTGGCTTATGCGGCAGCATTTTTAGCATC